>NZ_JBSSBO010000002.1:0-124117 GCF_054058915.1 Thermostichus sp. MS-CIW-41 | reverse complement strand
AAACAGAAAGATCAACTGGTAGTAATCCGTACTGAACATATTATACATTATTTTCAGTATAGTTGAGCTTATTATTGACTAGAGTCATGCTCTACTTCAGGTGGGAGTAGAAGTATTGGTAGGGCTGGGAGCTCCATCGGACTCCGTCCTGCCAACGTCGGCGGCAGCAGGTGCAGTTGCCGGCAGTGTAGGTTCTGGCCCGGCAGGAGGCAACTCCGGTGCCGGTGCGGGCTGAGGCAGAAAGTCGATGACCTCCCAAGTCTTGGAATCCGGTGAGCTGTAGGCCAGCAGCCACCGTTCGGGCACGGTTTTGACGCGGTCGGGCGAGCGTTGTGTAGCAACAGTTTGTGCCTTTTGGTGGGCCAGGGTGAGCTGGAAGGGATCCCCTTTGCGGCGATAGGGGCGGCGGGATCCCGGCGGCTGCACGCTCAGGGTGTAGGTGCCGCTGAGGTGATGGCCTTCCAGGGTTTCTCCTGAGGCCAACAGCAAGGGTTCACGGCGATCCTGGCGGATTTTCACATCCTGCAATTGCAGGCGGGCTGCTAGCTGGTCACTGCCCACCAAGGATCCCACCGGCCCGGACAAATGAGCGATCTGATAGGCGAGGGCCTGCTGCACAATCGGTTTTGGCGGCCTGGGGCCACAGCCGACCAGCAGCCCCACCAGCACAATAGCCACAAGGCTGAGTGCACCGCGCACAACCGATCCCTGGCCCCTCCACCCCGACTTCGGCATCGCTTCCCCTGAGGCCATCAGACGGTAACTAAGGTGGGGTGTTGCTTCAGGTATTCCGTATTCACGCCGGACTCGCGGGTGAGAGCCACAAGGCCGGTACGGGCGATCTCGCGGATGCCAAAGCTGGTCAACATCTTGATGATGGCCACCATTTTGCCGGGATCCCCGGTTACCTCGAGAGTCAAAGACTCCTCTGCCACATCCACAATCCGGGCACGAAACATTTGGGCCACATCCATGATGGCGGAGCGGGTATCGGGGCTGGCGTTAACTTTGACCAGCATCAGCTCCCGTTCCACACAGGGAACATGGGTGATGTCGGTTACTTTCAGCACGTCAATGAGCTTGTAGAGCTGCTTCGTCATCTGCTCCACATCGTGTTCATCGCCCTGCACCACCATAGTGATACGAGAGATCCCCGGTCGTTCGGTGGGGCCAACGGTGAGGCTGTCGATGTTAAAGCCGCGACGGGCAAACATCCCCGCAATGCGGGTTAAAACGCCAGGCTGATCCTGCACGAGGGCGCTGAGGGTGTGTTTCACGGCAACCAGAGGATAGAGAAAAAGCTGAGAAGAGGTTGGGGAAGCACCTGGGAATAACAATACCCTGAGGAAATTTTACGCCAACTTTGCCGGAATGTTTTTCGCATTGCTCCGGTCGGAGCACAGCTGCAGAGCCGGCGCCCTAGAGAAAGACAGCGCAGCCGTTAACTCTCCAAAGACCCGCGCGTAACCCCCAATTGGCTGTGTAGCTTCAGCTCCTGCCACAGTTGGGATCCGCTGAGTTGACCTTGTAGGAGTTGCTGATAGCGGTGCAGGGTTTGTTGGATCTCGGCGGGGGATTCATGCAAAAATTCGATGCGCAGATAGCGCAGGCCCAAGGCCAATAATTTCGGCACATACTCTGCCCCCGTTTGGGCCTTGCCGTTGTAGAGGGTATTCCGACAGCCGGCATCGGCCTTCAAAATGTGCTCGACATTGGCCCTGTCCCTCAGCTTCACCTCGTGTTTTTCACATGGGCGACCACAATTGGTGTAATCCGTTCCGCTGGATAAAAAGGCGCAAAAGACGCAGTGCTCCATGTGGAACAGGGGCATATGTTGATGAAGGGTAACCTCATACCTATGGGCGGGGCCGGCTTGCAGCAGGGATCCCAGTTGCTCATGGTTGAGGTCATAGGAAGCCGTCAAGCGCTCCAGGTTGTAACGGGTTTTGAGATAGTGGGCCGTGATGGGATTGGCCACATTCAAGGAAAAATCCCCAATGCAGCGCTGCCCGGCAAAGAAACGGAGATGATCGTAATTTCTCACCAAGTAGCCATCGGCCCCAGCGGCCAACACTTGCTTTAGGATCCAGGTTTCTCCCGGCTTGGTGATGCGGGGCGGGGCAGCCCACAGCTCCACCTCAGGATGGATGGCTTTGGTTGTGCGGATCACCTCCCGATAGCGGCGGGGATCCTCAAACTCCAGATAGATCTGCCGGATACCGCTGGCTATCACCGGCGGCAGTTGCGCCGGATCCCGCACCAACGCCACCAACTGCGGGGATCCCCTTGCGGGCTCCTCCTGAGAAGGCACCAGATCTTGCCAGCGAGCTTCAGGGTTGAGTTGCCAGCGCGGGGGCTGGGCCCGCAGAGCTTGTAGGCGTTCCACCGCTTGTCGGCGCATCTGGTTGAGCATGCTCACCGGCAGCATCACCTCCCCTTGCAGGGCATTGTGCAGAGATTCCAATTTGAAGGGGGTGGAGCCCAAACGGCCCAGTTGCTGTTGCAGTTTTTCCGTGGTGAGGGGTTGGTGGTGGGCAGCCTCCAGAGGCAGCGGCGAATCCACCCGCACCGTGTGTCCCTGCTCATCCCGCACGATCAACGTCAGCGGGGATCCCACTTGGCCGTGAACCTCCATGTGGACGGGCCGCTGAAAGCGGGGGTGATCCCCGGCGTAGCTCTGGCGCAGGCGTTTTTCCAGTTCCGGGTCGCTGGTCTTCCAGAGGCGATCCCCCACCCGCAGACGTTTGAGGTCAATGGCCCCCTCTCCGAAGCTGAGCCAGGCCAGCCCCTGCTTCTCTTGCACCCGGTAAACTCGCCCCCCCTGCTCCGGCAACTCCGGCTGCCCCTGGTCAAACACCACGCCGTCCCCAGCTTTGAGGGGTGCCTCCAGCCGGATCCCCACCTGATCCTGTTGGATCCCCACCACTTGCCCCAGGTAAACCCCCCGTTTCTTGCCAAACCGCGCGTGCACCAGCTCCTGGTTGTTGATGCCCCGCAGCCAGCCTGTGTAGAGCCCACGAGAAAAGCTCATCTCCAGCTCGTAGCGTTCCTGTTGCGAGGGCTGCCACGGCTGTCCCACCCCCAGCGCATCCAAGGCCTGCCGATACACCCGCGTTACATTGGCTACATATTCTGGGGATTTCAGCCGGCCCTCAATTTTCAGACAGCGGATCCCCAGCTTCACCAGCTCCGGCAGCACCTCCAGCCCGGCCAAATCTTGAGGGCTGAGCAGATACCGCTTCTCCCCCAAGTCGCGGCGGATCCCGTCTACCACCAGCTCATAGGGCATGCGGCAGGCTTGGGCACATTCCCCCCGATTGGCCGAACGCCCCCCCAGCGCCTCGCTGGTCAGACATTGCCCCGAGTAGGCCACGCACAACGCCCCATGCACAAAGACCTCCAGAGATAGGGAGGATCCCTTCTCTTGCAGATAGGCCTGGATCTGGGCGATTTCCTGGAGGGAACATTCCCGCGCCAGCACCACCACCTCACAGCCCAGCTCAGCGGCAAACTCCGCTCCCACTCCACTGGTGATGGTCATTTGCGTGGAAGCATGGATGGGGAAATCGGGGGAAAGATGCCGGATCAGGCGGGCGATGCCAATATCCTGCACAATCACCGCATCCACCCCCGCCGCAATCATCGAGCGGATGTATCCCTCGGCTTCCGTCAGCTCCCTTGGAAAAACCAGAGTATTCAAAGTAACATAGCCCCGTACCCCCCGCCGGTGCAGCCAGTCCATCAGTTCCGGCAAATCCGCTTCCGTAAAGTTGCGGGCGCGCATCCGGGCGTTGAAGCGCTCCAGCCCAAAGTAAATGGCATCGGCTCCGTTTTCCACTGCCGCCTTGGCACACTCCCAATCCCCCGCCGGGGCCAGCAGCAGGGGCAACTTGGTGGTCAGAGGCGGCGCCTCAAAGTAATCCGTTTCCGCGAAATCTATCCCAGCAGCTTTCATCGGAAGACAGCCCCACAAAGAGAACAAGGGATCCTTTCCCATTCAAAATCAAAAAACCTGAGAGCAGGATCCCCTTGTCTCAGGTCAAGCTGCCTCTGCCGGCGGCCTCTTAACAAAAAACTCGTTCCGTCCGCAAAGGGTCTAGGTGACATACTCCCATCGCTGACCCTACGGGTACAGGGTGGGCTTCTCGCTTCATCGGGGAGCTTTCGCAAGAACCCTCAGCGAGCAGACACGGGATGTCCCACCGCGTAGTCGCACCAGATTCCGGCAAAAGCCGTTTTGTGCAACTGCTCCCATCATACACCATGTGGGGGTATCTGTATCCCGGCACTGACCCTACGTACAGTACGGGGCTTAGCTACCCCCACACCCCCATAAGCTAAGAAGCCACCAGCACATTCAGGATCCCGGTGAGGACGGCGCTGAACAAAGCCAACGTTAGGTAGCGGCCAACAGCCGGGTTGTCACCCAGCAGCCGATCGGAAGCGCTGATGGTGAAAAACAAAGACCAGGCCTGAGTAGCGTTGATGGTCTCAAATTGGTTGAATTCAGCGGTGAAGATCTTAGCCATGACTCAATGCTCCCTACAGCTGTGGGTTCGCACCCCTACCTTAACAAAAGTTAACAGCAGCTGCCACGTTTGTGCGGCTACATCAGGACACCGCCGAACAAGGCTGGAATAGGCAGCGTTTTATGGGAGAGCTGGGTACACAACCCTCGGAGGGATCTGCATCTAGCGTGGATCAGTTGTATGCGACTCCGTATATAGTATTGGGTGATGCGGGATCCCCACCCAAAATAGGGGCTTTGCCCCTCGACAGAGGTCGAGCAGATGTTCTAACCTTGGCTTCTAGGGTGGCCCAAGAGCGCTCTTCAAGATAGGTGTGCCGGGGTGTTGTCAGCGATGGCCAACCGGGATCCTAAGGCTGAGAGTGTGCCGCATCGCTAGCCTAAGCCCTGTTGAGCGGCTTTAATCTAGGCAGCTTTTGATTTGCCCCAGGCTGTTGGTTAGTACTTAGGAAGCTGACCCCATAGCAACCAGAACAAGGCGCGATGCCGGGAGTTAAGATGAGAATGACGCGTTGTAATGTAGTATCGCCTGTGCGCTCCCTCTGCCGCTGTGCAGCTCAGGTGGGCGGCGTAGCCGGGATCCTGATCGGAACAGCTTGGGGGGGTTTGGCTGTGACTCCTGTTTGGGCTCAGGAGAATGCCCTACTGGCTCAGGCTGCGGCAGGCCCCATGAGCCGGCAAGAGGTGGCGGAGCGGCTGAATCTGGTGCCTGTTTTTGCCATTGTGTCTCAGAACGGCACCCCCGTTGTCGCCAATGTGGAGCGGGATGGCCGCACCATCCAAGTGGTTTCCTTCTGGCTGGATCAAGCCCAAGCCCAGCAAGTGTTGGAGCAGGTGAAAGCCAGCAACCCCGAGATAGCCAGTCAAGCCCGGGTAGTGCCTCTCTCGCTGGGGTATGCCTACGAAAAATCGGAAGAGGAGCGCGCCAAGAATAGTGACCTGTATTTTGAGGTGGTGCCTCGGGCTTCTGATGTGGAAGCAGCCAAGCAGGTGCTGAAGGAAACCGGTCAAGATGTGCCTGCAGAAGCGATTGGTGTGCCTCTGTTCTATGGCCGCTCCGGAGAGGGGCTGCTGACCATCGAGCAGGATGGCCATGAGGTGGTGCCCTTCTTCTTCGACCGCAACGATTTGCGGAGGGCTTTGGATCGGGCGGCAGCGCAGAACCCGGATGTGGTTGGGAAAACCCAGATTGAAGTGACCTCGCTGGCCATTGTGGTGGAGCGTATGCTGGCCCCCGACGCGCAGGCCGATGTGCAGAAAATTGCCTTTATCCCCTCTCGCTCGGCGCTGGAGTACATCCAATCGCTGGCCCGGCCTGCCAATCCTTCTGCAAGTCCCCAGCCTCAGCGTTAACCTAAGCCCCTGATGGGATCCCCGTCTGCTCTGGTGAAGCGGTTAACAGAGTGGCGTGCCCAAGCCCTGAGGGCGGCAAAAGCGGCTGGGATCCCTGCCGAGGAAGTGGAGATTTTGCTCAAAGAACGGCTGGGGTGGGGGCCATTGGAGCGGTTGATGGGTCGCGCTCCGGCTGGGGAGGGGGATCCCCTGGAGGAGGTGCAGGCCCTTTGGCGGCAAAGGGTGGAAGAGCGCATCCCCCTACAGTACCTGTTGGGCAAAGTTGAGTGGGCGGGCTTGAGCTTGCGGGTGACGCCGGCGGTGCTGATCCCACGCCCGGAGACCGAGCTGCTGGTGGAGCAGGCTTCCCTTTGGCTACAGGCCAATCCTCTGCCGCCGGGATCCTGCTTTGCCGACCTGGGCACAGGCAGCGGGGCGATTGCCATTGCGTTGGCCCATCAGCACCCCCAGTTGCGGCTTCTGGCCGTGGATTCTAGCCCAGAGGCCTTGGCTATTGCAGCAGACAATGTGGCAGCCCACCATCTGCAGGAGCGGGTGAAGTTGCTGCTGGGATCCTGGTTTGTGCCCTTGGATCCCTGGCGGGGGCAGCTGCGCGGCCTGGTTTCCAACCCTCCCTACATTCCCTCTGCTGAGCTGGCCTCGCTCATGCCAGAGGTGCGACTGCACGAGCCACGACAGGCTCTGGATGGGGGAGAAGACGGCCTAGCCCACTTGCGGCTGTTGATTCAAGCAGCACCGGATTACTTGGCCCCGAACTCCTTTTGGGCGGTGGAAGTGATGCGAGGCCAAGCCCCTTGGGTGGCGGAGCAGTTGCAAGCTAGAGGCTGCTATCGGCAGATCCAAGTTCACCGAGATCTGGCCGGGATTGAACGGGTGGTCAGCGCCCACTTCGTCGGATAGAAAAGGGTAGGATCCCATAACATGGGGTATCGCCGCAGCCCGATTGCCTCAGCGGGACGTAGTCCTCGCTGTCCAAAACTCAAAGATCCAAACCCAAGGATCTGAACCTCGACGGGATCCCCCGTCTTTCCTTCGGAGCACCTCTTGAGGAAACCCTTGCCTGCAGCCAAACCCGATCCACTCCCCCAGCAGGCTGCCTCTGCCGACAAGCAAGAGGCTGTGGATTGGCAATTTGCTTTTGAACGCTCTGAGGTGATGCGAGCCTTTCAACAAGAGTTGCTCGTCAGCATCGGCCATGAGCTGCGCAATCCCCTCAGCAGCCAGATGGGATCCCTGCAGTTGGTGTTGTCGGATCTATGTGACTCTCCCGAAGAGGAGCGGGAATACCTTCAAAGTGCCAAAGAGGCGGTAGAGCGCCTGATCAAGCTGCTTGAGGAATACACCCGCCTGGCTCGCCATGACCTGCCCATCCAACCTCTGCGACCGGAACCGACCCGACTACGCCCCCTCCTGCAGGATGTGTACAGCCTAACTCGCCTACAGGCCCAGGATCAGGGCATTCGCTACGAATGGCCGGCCCTACAACCCACCTCGGCCTTTGAGGTGCCCCTTCTCCCGGACAGCCTCACCGTTTGGGCGGATCCCCACGGCTTGGTGCAGGCGCTTCTGGGAGTGTGTCGCTGGGGCATCCGCACCCTACGCTATGGTTCGATGGCTCTGCACCCCTATCCCACCGCAGAAGAAGAGGGGCGACTGTGCCTGGGGTGGAACCTTGAGGGGCGATGCCATGTGCCCATTCAAACAGAGGGCTGTGCCGTCTGGCGGGTAAGCGAGCGGCTCCTGAGAGAAATGGGAGGCCAGCTGGAACTCTGCGAAAGCGGCCCCTACCGAGTTGGCATCAAGGTGACCCTGCGCCTCGCCCATTGAACCCCAGGCCAGAGGGACTTGGGCCTATCGGCTTCTCAAAGCTGGCCAGTTGGCATCTGCCCTCTTGATCAAGCCGGGGATGTCGCGCTCCCAGTTACGCTGTACCCGCTGGTTGGCGTTCAGGTACAGCTTGTCATCAACAATTTTCCAGGCAAAGGGATCCACCGGGTAAAGGTAGTTGTGGGCCACGGCCCAGGCACAAAACCCGCCGTACTGGGGGGCAAAGCGCTCTGGGTCGTTGCGAAACCGCTCCCGATTCTCGGCGCTGGCAAACCTCCAGGTCACCCCTCCCCACTCCCATTCATACTCTGGGGATCCCTTGACCGGCTTGCCGTCGATGAAATAGGCCACCGGGTCATAGCCCCGCAGGGCCAGGCCATCCGTTGCAAAAAAGGGGCCCGGGGATCCCTCCTCGACAGCCCCAACGACCTGTCCTTGGGCTGGGAGAGACAGGAGCCAAGCTGGGTGAGAAGCAACAGCCCCAACCATCAGCAGCAGCGGGATCAAAGCCCAACGATTTTTGACCATCACAACCTCCCAAGTCCTCAATCGAAAATCGAAATGAGCAAGAAAGCCTTACTCTTCCCCTTCAGGTTCCAAAAGACATCTGACAAAAGACATCTGAGGAGATGCTGGCTTCCGGGGACTGGGAACAGTTTGGCCACAGCGAGGAGATTTGCCTGTGATTTGGATCTCGGAGATCTAAAAAAGCTCAACCTTCTCGGCGCAGGGCCAATTCGGCCCGATCCAGTTGCATTAGCACCCGCTCCACCTTTTCGGGGTTGAGAGGTCGACTGGAAGTGCGGTACTGGGAGGCCAGCGTGTTAAACACCGTGCGCAAAGTGGTAAAAGACTGCAGCTTATCGTAGCGATGGCCGTGGTAGCGCCCAGAAAACTCCTGGATGGCTTGCATGGCTTCCGCTCGCGCCTCTTCCGGGTTCATCAGGGGATCCCCTTCTGAAAGGACGGTGCGTAGGGTTTGGATCAGGGTCATGCTGTCTTCGTAATACTTGCCGGTGAGACGGGCAGCCTGAGCAACTGAGCTCGCTGAGCCCAGCAAAAGGGCTACAGACAGGAGCAGGCTGACAAGACGCAGAAAAAAAGTTTTGAGCATGGGGAACCTAATGTAACTTACTTTTAAGCATAAGCCACAGCAACACCAGAGGAGTCACCCAAAAGATGCTGTTCACCCCCTTCAGCGACTTTCTGCAGAAGCTGGGCCAGTACGGATCCCATTGGACAATGCTGGCCCTAATCTTGGGATTTGCCTGTGCTCACAGCGGACTGGCCTACTTGCGACCCTGGGGGGAAAGCCGGCTGGGATCCCGTCTGTACCGCATCTTCTTTGCTCTGGTGAGCCTCAGTTTGGCACCGCTGTTGCTCATCTATTTTTTCAACCACCGCTACGACGGGGTGATTCTCTGGGATCTCCAAGCCGTCCCGGGCATTCGCACCACCGTTGCTCTTTTGTCTGCCCTCTCTTTTTTCTTTTTGTATCCGGCCACCTTCAACTTGCTGGAGATCGCCGCCATTCGCAAGCCGGAGATCCACCTGTTTGAAACCGGGATCATCCGCATCACCCGTCATCCCCAAATGGTGGGCCAGGTGATCTGGTGTGTGGCCCATTCCCTGTGGATTGGCTCCAGCTTTATGGTGGTGACCTCGCTTGGGCTCATTGCCTACCACCTGTTTGCCGTTTGGCATGGGGATCACCGCCTGGAGCGGAAATACGGGCAGGCCTTCCGCGATCTCAAGGCGCGCACCTCCGTGATCCCCGGCTTGGCCATTCTGCAGAAGCGACAGCAACTGCGCCCGCGAGAGTTTCTGCGCTGGGCCTATTTGGGGGTGTTCAGCTTTGTAGTGATTCTTTACGCCTTCCATCCACAAATGGTTTCTGCAGCCAGCCGAGTTGCCTGGTAGCATGATCCCAAAGAACTTCTTTAGTTTGGGGGCGATGATCTTGCAAGTTGCATTAGATGCTTTTAATCAAGAACTTTTGACAAGTGACGGGTTGGTTTTGGTGGATTTCGGCGCCCCTTGGTGTGGCCTGTGTCGCTTCATCCAGCCGATTACCGACCGTCTCGTAGCCGAGTGGGGAGGGGCGGTCAAAGTACTGCGGGTGAATGTAGACGACAATTTTTGGCTGCCGCGCCGCTATCGGGTGCGCTCTTTGCCAACCCTAATTTTGTTTGAGAAAGGTCAAGAAGTGCAAAGGCTGGAGCACTTCGCCAATCGCGATGAGGTGCTTCGCCGCTGCGAGCAGTTGTTTCTTGACCACCTGCGCTACCTGGGTTCGGGAGCCTGCTCATCCTCGTTTGAGCCCCAAGCCCCGCCGCCCGGCGTGTAGAGGGTGATCACGTCGCCGGCTTTTAGGGAGCGGCTGATTTTGCCAGGCAAGGGATCCCCGTTGAGGAGGTTGATCCCCACTTGGCCTGGCCCGCCTCCCTGTTCTCCTTGGGGGGCATAGTGGCGCCGCTCGGTGAGCAGGGAGAGGGTGCAATCTTGTAAAGTCTGGATGGATCGGATCAGTCCCCAGCCGCCCCGCTGTTGACCATGGCCGCCGGAATCCTGGCGGAGCTCGTAGCGCAGCACCCGCAGGGGATACTCCAACTCCAGGGCTTCGATGGGGGTGTTGAGGGTATTGCTCATGCCCACGTGGACGCCATCCAGGCCCGGTCGCTGTCGGCTGGCCCCCTGACCACCCCCCAAGGTTTCGTAGTAGGTGAAGCGGCGGTTGCCCAGCACACAGTTGTTCATGGTGCCCTGTCCCTGGGCGATGCTCCGCAATCCGGCCACGGGAGCCAGAGCTTTGAACACCACATCGGCAATTCGCTGCGAGGTTTCCACATTGCCCGCCACCACTGCTGCCGGAAACTGGGCATTCACCAAGCAGCCGGGCGGCGCCACGATCTCGATGGGATCCTCCAAGCCGACATTGCTGGGGGCCGTGGGATCCAACAGACAGCGCAGGGCAAACAACACCGCCGAGCGGGTGACGGCCAGGGGCGCGTTCAGGTTTCCCGCCATGGCCGGAGCAGTGCCGGTGAAGTCCACCCGCAGCTTCTCGCCCTCTACTTCCACCTGCACCCGAATCTCAAGGGGCGCGGGCGGATCCCCGTAGCCCTCCAACCAATCCTCAGCCGTGTAGATCCCATCGGGCAGAGCCTGAATTTGCGCCCGCATCCGCCGGCGGCTGTACTCGATGACCCCTGCGATCAACTGCCAAGCTTCCTCTTCTCCAAAGCGGGCCAGCAACTCCCGAAACCGGCTCATCCCCACTGCGCTGGCCCCCACCTGAGCCTGCAGATCCCCCCGCCGCTGCTCGGCATTGCGCACATTGGCCAGGATTAGGCGCAGCAGATCTTCTTGCCAGTGCAACGCTCCTTCCAGAGAGAGCCCAGCCAGCCGTACCGGCGGGATCACCAGCCCCTCTTGCCAAAGTTCTGTGGAGTCGGCGGGCATGGAGCCAGGGCGCATCCCTCCAATATCAGCGTGATGAGCACGGTTCACAGCATAGGCGCAAATCCGGTCGGGATCCCTCCAGCCGGGAATGGCCGCGACCACCGTAACGTCCGGCAGATGGGATCCCCCCTGGTAGGGATCGTTAAGGACAAACACATCTCCGGGTCGCGGGTTGGCTGCCACCACCGCTCGCACCGCCTCCGAGAGGGCTCCCAGATGCACCGGGATGTGAGCTGCCTGGGCAATGCAAGCCCCTTGCGAGTCAAACAGAGCTGTGGAGCAATCCCGCCGCTCCTTGATGTTGGCCGAATAAGAACCGCGGATGAGGCGGGCTCCCATCTCTTCGGCAATCCCCGCCAGAGCGTTGGCCATGACCTGCAACCGGATGGGATTGGAGACAGGATAGTTGCTATCCATACCTCTCCAATCAAAGCCTGCGCCGCAGCCAAACGGCCACCCTGCGGATCCCTTGCCAGAACTGCAAACGACGCTGCCAGCGGTCAAGGGTACGGCGATTCTCGCGCAGACGATCCCGCAGACGCAGCAACTCAGCGGGAGTGGAAGCCAAGGCCTGTTGAGCTGCTTCTCGCCAATCAGCCATGGCTCGCTCCGTAACCCCAAGAGCCGAGCGCAGGCTCAAAATGATGGGGATAAGGGCGATCAGAGCCAGAAACAGCAGCCCGTTAAGAGCACAAACTGCCCAGACGGCCCATCCTGAAACTCCCATCGGCATTTACGGAGGTCTCCGGGTAGGGATCCCGACAAGGCTCACTGCTGCTGCAGCATCAAGGGGCGCAACACCCGGCCATCCCCCACCACAACCACCGTTGACAGCACCCGCTCACCACGGCGGAAGGTAATCGGCACCGATTGGCCTACCGGGGTATTTTGGATGATCTGCTGCACATGTTGCACGGAGGTGACCCGCTGCCCATCCACTCCAATCAAAATATCGCCCTGGGCCAGACCGGCTCGTTGAGCAGGACCATCCTGGAGCAAGCCGACCACCTGCACCCCCTGAACTCGAAGTGCGGGGCCGAACAGACGACGGCTGATGGCGCTCTGGGCTTGCTCGCCGTTCACCGTTTCAATGGCAACTCCAATGAAGCCGTTGCCGACAGCATAGGAGGCAGGCGACCACTGGACCCCGAAGCTGTTGGCGTCGCTGCTGACCTGAACCGTGGAGCCGTGGTGGTTGTAAGCTTCACCCCCAACCGAGTCGCAGGGGTAGGCCACAACTGCATCTGCCAGCAAGAAGGAGATGGGCAGGGCTAGGGCAAGCTTGAACAGATGGGTTGGTTTCTGCATGGTTCGACCCTGGAAACGGTGAAGTAGAAATGAGCTTGAATCCGCGAAGCACTTGGGTGGATGCACCAGCCAGGTGTGGGCAGCTTGCACCGCCCCTCCCTCAGTGATAAACCCAAAATCGCCAACTGTCGATAGGCTTGGCCGTGCTTCTGGGCTGGATCCCAAGGTTTTGCCGGCCTTCCTGTAGCAATTCTTCAAGGTCTTGGGATCCCTGGCAGCACTGGGTTGGCTCGGCGGGGCTCACAAACCGGCAAAGCGATCGGTGGCTTCCAGGAGGGCGGTGCGGATTCCGGGTTCGGTGATGGAATGGCCAGCATCGGGGATCATCCGAAACTCTGCTTCTGGCCAAGCCTGATGCAGCTCCCAAGCAGAGATGGGCGGGCACACCACGTCGTAGCGCCCCTGGACGATCACCGCCGGCAGATGCCGCAGCCGTCCCACCCCCCTGAGGAGCTGATCCTCCGGATCCAAAAAACCGCCGTGGACAAAGTAATGGCACTCAATGCGGGCAAAGGCCTCGGCAAACTCTCCCCGACCAAAGCGCTCGATGAGCTCTGGGCTGGGGATCAACTTGCTGGTGCTGGCCTCCCAGACGGACCAGGCGCGAGCTGCCCTCAGCCGTACCTGGGGATCTGGGTCGTTTAGGCGGCGGTGGTAGGCTGCCAGCAGGTCATCCCGCTCTTCGGGAGGGATCGGCTCCAGGTAATGTTCCCAAGCATCGGGGAAAAAGTAGCTGGCTCCCGACTGGTAAAACCAGCGGAGCTCAAAAGGGCGCAAGAGAAAAATGCCCCGCAAGATAAACCCCAGGCAGGCTTGGGGGTGGGTTTGCCCGTAGGCCAGGGCGAGAGCGCTGCCCCAGCTCCCCCCGAACACAAACCAGCGATCAATGCCCAGATGCTGGCGCAACTTCTCGATATCCGCCACCAGATCCCAGGTGGTGTTCTCCCGCAGCTCGGCATAGGGGCGACTTTTCCCGCAGCCCCGCTGATCGAACAGCACCACCCGCCAGCGGCTGGGATCGAAATACTGCCGGTAGATGGGATCGATCCCACCTCCAGGCCCCCCGTGCAAAAACACCACCGGCTTGCCTGCCGGGTTGCCGCACTGCTCGTAGTACAGGGTGTGGAGGGAGGAAACCGCCAGAAAGCCTTGATCGTAGGGCTCGATGGGGGGATAGAGATCGCGCGACATAACTTGAAGCTCTGCTGGTCATCACGCTCAGGGTCTGCGCAGGGCAATGGTGGCCTTGGGCGGGATCCCTTCCTGAAAGGTCTCGCCATCCGCGGCCAGGATGACAAATTGCAGCTCCTGACCCGGCTGGGCGCCCAAATTGCTCCAGGGGATGGCCACCTCCAAACAGGCATCCACCACCGCCTTCACTTGATGGCCGATGGCGTGCCAGGTGTGGTACTCCCCTGCCTGCAAGAGCTGGGCTTGCACCTCTGCCGGATGCTGGCCGGTGCCGGGAGGCGGCAGTGACAACCGCAACAGGTGGCGGTAGTGGTAGTTGAGAGGGGCTTCTGCCGGCAATCCCTGCAGGGGAATGGGGCTGTTGACGGTGACGCGGTTGGGATAGAACCACAGCACCAGCAATTGCCTGGGCCGCTGCACCACCGAGTTAAAATCCAGCCGCAGATAGAGGTTGAAGTGATCAAACCCGTACCAGAGGCGGCGGACGACGCTGTTGCGGTGCATGGTGCCGCGGGCGGCGCCGATCTCCACCCGCCCGGCTTGGCTCCACTCCCGTTCGGCGGGGCGGCCGTTGATGGCCGGGTGGATAAATCCTTGCGGCAGGCGATCCCCCAGCCCATCGTGATCCTCGAGAGGGAACTGCAGCACTGCCGGCACGGCCTCTCCCAAAGCGGTGTAGAGGGCCTGCAGATGTTCCCGAAACAACTGGTCGAAAACGGCATCGTGGGCCGAGGAATGGCCCGCCCCAAACCACCAGAACCAGTCGGATCCCTCGGCGGCCCAGAGGGCTTCCCAGGCTTCGGGATTGGCGTGAGGGTGATCCTGAATGACCTGGCGGGCTTGGGCCAGGAGCTCCCAGGCGCGGTTTTTGACGGGATCCCCGATCCAAGTGGTAAAGTCAGCTTCAATCCAGGAGCCGCTGTGCAGTTGTTCGGCTGGCAGAAACTCCGTAGGGGGAAACTGGTCCAAAAACTCCGAAACCGTCACCAAGCGCAGCGCCGGGTGCTGGCTGAGGCGGGCATAGAGGTTCTCCAGGAAGGGCCGGCCATCTTGGGGGTAGTACTCCCAGCAATTTTCCCCATCTAGGGCGATGGTGACCAGCCAGGGCTGTTCCTGGGGCAGGCGGTTGCGGATGCTCTCCAGGTGGCCGATGAGATCCTTGGCGGCAGCATCGGCGGGCATGGCGCTGTAGCTGAAGCCGATCAAATCGGAGAGGCGGTGATCCCGAAAGACAATGGCCAGATCCCCTGCCTCGCTCTCCAGACGGTAGGGCCGATAGAGCTTTTCCGGCTCGAGGATATGGCCCTGCCCGTCGCGATGAAAGGGTTGGCCCAGGCTCCAGCCCAGCACGCCCTCGTCGGAGATGATCCACTCAAAACCCTGCTTTTGCACGATGGGGACAATGGCCGGGCTCACGGATTGCTCCGAAGGCCACAGACCCCGCGGCTCGCGGCCAAAGCGCTCCCGGTAGATCTGCTTGGCCCGCTCCAGTTGGCTGTGGACATCCTGCTCCCAGTGGAAGGGGTAGCGGGGCAGGGGCAAGCCGGGCCGAGCCACCCGCGCCGAGCGCTCGCTCACCAGCAGGGGCAAGATGGGATGGGTGTAGGGGCTGGTGGTCAGCTCCAGTTGGCCGCTCTCTTGCAGCTTGGCGTGCTGGGGCAAGATGGCGGCCAGGATCTGCTGCTGCTTGGCATAGATCCGCTGCCGATCCGCCAGGGTAAAGCCGGATCCCATCTTGATCCAGCCCTCGATCTCGGGATCCTCGTGGAAGAGGGGATCGAACCAGGAGAGGTTGTGCCAGGCCAGCAGGTCGCTGAAGTCTTGCGGTGTCCAGTACTGTAGGCACCAGTTGATCCCCTGCGATTCCCGCTGTTCGTAGAGCTGGCGGTAGCGGGGATAGGGCTCAATCATGGTGGGGTAATGGCTGTCGAAGAAACGCTCGACAATGAAGCGCCGCTGCTCCGGGGTCAGCTTTTCGACAGGAGATAAAGTCAGCTCCAAATAGGGATCGAAGGCGGAGCCGGCCACGTAGTCTTCGATTTGCACAATCAGAGAGGGCACCAGGTTGACCGTTTGGTGCAGGCGAGGATAGCGCTCCAGCAGCAGAACCAAGTCGAGGTAGTCTTTGATCCCGTGTAGGCGCACCCAAGGCATGCGATATTTACCCGCTATCGGACTTTTGTAGAGGGGCTGGTGTTGGTGCCAAACCAAGGCGATATGCAGCGGGTAGGTCATGGGAGGCACGGGATCCGACCATCACCCGGATACTAGCCCATCTGTCTGGCTGGCGATCGTAAGAAACTCTTGAATGTCTGAGCTCTGCCGGTGTCGATGGCGGTGGGGAAAAGCTTGCCATTCGCAAGATTCCTCAGGAGAATGGCGGCAAAAGGAAGAGCTGAGCCATGACTGCCGCTACCCACCTTCTGGAACAGTCGATCGTTGTCTTTTCCCAAAACTATTTGCCCATCAGCCGGGTCAATATCAAGCGGGCAATCGTGCTGCTGCTAACAGGCAAAGCCGAACCGCTCTCGATGATGAATGTGCCGGTGTGGAAGGTGCGCTCCCCCAGCCAGGTGATCGAGGTGCCCGAGCACATCCGCCTGACCATCAAGGGCAAAGAGCGGGCCTGGCGAGTGCCCCCTGTTAACCGGCGGGAGGTTCTGCGGCGGGATCACCACACCTGTCAGTACTGTGGCAGCACCCACAACCTAACCCTGGATCATGTCGTGCCTCTTTCTCGCGGGGGATCCCACAGTTGGGACAATGTGGTGACGGCTTGCGAACGCTGCAATCAACGCAAGGGCAACCGCACCCCTGAAGAAGCCAACATGCCCCTGCGCAGCAAACCCCGTGCCCCTCTCCACCCGACGGTGGCTTTTGCGGAGCAGTTCTGGCGCGAACACCAAAGTCGGCAAGAGTGACATCCTCCCGGCGCTCATCCTATGGACAGAGCGCGGGCCACCCTTCCCGTCAGCAGGACGGAGTCCTTACCTCGCGGTCGGGCATTCCTGCCCCACGCCACTTGTCTGGGTCTACAACCCCCGACAGAACAACTGGACAGGCGGTTCCCCTTCCCCAGCCTCCCCCCTAGGCACTGCCAGCTCGCAAAACAACCTCTAATCCACAGGGAACGGTGCATCGGCAGGCAGGATGGACTCCTGCACCCAGGAACCCCTGTCCACCGGACAAGAGCAAGAGGCATCTGGATCAATCCGGTACTTGTAGGTTACCGCCAGCATAAGTAGGCTTTACTACAGATTTCGCTCAGGGGTATGGCGGGGATCCATGTATCCCAGTGCTCACCCTGCGGCTAGAGCATGGGACCTATTGCCCCCGCACCCCCGTTAGTTAAAATTGTTGGTACTAGAACTGTAAGGCACAGCTTCTTCTAGCTTTGTCCAGGTTTGCGGCTGAGCTACAGGTGCTCTGTTGTGGGCAAAGGGAACTTGCACCTCGGCTGCAGCAAGCAAGATGGGGGCTGGCTTCCTGCAAGGACTCCGTCCCGCTAACGCGATTGGACTCCGTCCCGCTAACGCGATTGGACTCCGTCCCGCTAACGCGATTGGACTCCGTCCCGCTAACGCGATTGGACTCCGTCCCGCTAGCGCGATAAGTTGGCGCGGCTGTTGAGCGAATATATTGGACTCCGTCCCGCTGACGCGATTGGAGTTGGGGAAATGGGTTGCCCTGTCTGCTGGCTCGCTGGGTGAAGAGCCTTCTGGCAACGAACATCAAGCCTGGCTGCACAAATTTTCAGTTTACTTGTCAGAGCAGGCTCCTTGCCCTGGCCTCAAGGATCGGGATCCCGTAGGCTAGGTAGGCCCTCCCCTGCTGCACTCAACATCCTGCTGCACTCAACATGTGGATCCCTTCTTGGTGGCCGAAGCTCAGTTTTCAGGTTTGGCTGATCTTTATCGGTCGGCTGCTTTCCCAAACTGGAACCGGCTTTACCTTGTTTTATGCCAGTCTCTTTTTTGTGAATCAGGTGGGGCTGACCGCCACCCAAGTGGGCCTGGGGCTAGGCATTATGGCTTTTGCCGGGGTGTTTGGCCGCATCCTGGGCGGCTCGATGGCCGATGGAGCTTGGGGGCGCCGTTCCACTTTGATCCTCTCTCTGGCTATTTCCACCTTGGGGTCGTTTGGGTTTGCGCTCTCCTATGACTTCTGGAGTTTTGCCCTGGCCAATATGGCTGCAGGCTTGGGGCAGGGGTTGTACTGGCCGCCTGCGGAAGCGATTGTAGCAGATCTAACCACTCGTGAGCAGCGCAACGAAGCCTACGCTCTCAACCGTCTAGGGGATAACCTGGGCCTCAGCCTTGGGGTGGCTATGGCCAGCACGCTGGTGGCTCTGACGGGGGCCTATCGGCTCTTGTTTGTAATCGACGGTGTCACTTTTCTAATCTTTCTGGCAGTACTTTGGTTTTTTATCCGGGAAACTCGGGCGACTTGTCCGGCAGCAGAGCCTGTGTTGGCAGGTTGGAAAACCGCCCTTAGAGATCGCTCCCTTTTGGTGTTTGGCCTGTCGAATATCCTGTTCACCACCTATGTGGCCCAGCTCAGCAGCAGCATGCCCCTTTACTTCCGCAATGGGGTAGGGATCCCAGAGGTGCAAATCGGCATTTTGTTTGCCTTGCATGGGGCCTTGATCGCTCTGCTGCAGATGCCGGTGGCCCGTTGGTTGAATCGCCGGACGCGCATCCAAGGGTTGCAGGGATCCGCCCTGATGTGGGGGGTGGGATTTCTTTTGGTTTGGCTTAGCGGTCTGGCGGCGGAATTGGGGGCTCCGGCCCCGGCGGTGGCAGTCTTGGCGCTGGCGGTGCTCTCTTTGGCGTTGGTGAGCTACAACCCCTCTGCCTCTGCTTTGGTGGCGGATTTGGCGCCGGATCACTTGCGGGGGGTGTATCTGTCGGTCAACTCCCTCTGCTGGGCGGCGGGGTTTGCTCTTGGCCCAATGATTGGGGGGATGGCCTTGGACTTGCCGCAACCGTGGGCAAGCGGGTTGTGGATCTTTTGGGTGATCACCGTCAGTTGGGTTTGGGGGATCCTCCGCTTTCTGAACCGCATTCTGCCCTGCAAGGTGAATAGGGCCGCAGTGCCTCCGGTGATGGAGCCCGCTCCCCTCGGTGACGCAGAACGCTAGAGCCCAGGAAAGAAGCAGATTTTGGGATCCCAGTCTTGGCCAACAGCTGGTTAGAGTATGGATGTCGAACAGGAAGGCTAGTTCTGCTCTTGTACCCTGCAATTTGGTCTCAACGGTGGAGGATCTGAATCATGAGCTTGATTGGCAACATCATCTGGCTAATCTTCGGGGGTTTGCTGACAGGTTTGGGCTACATCTTAGGAGGACTGAGCCTTTGCCTGACAATCATCGGCATTCCCTTTGGCTGGCAGAGCATCAAACTGGGGTTTGCAGTGCTTGCCCCCTTCGGAAAGGAAGTGGTGGAGTATCCCGATGCCAACAGCCCGCTGCTGCTGATCTTTAACGTCATCTGGCTATTGCTGTTTGGCTGGCCGTTGGTGCTTAACCATCTCTTCTGGGCTGTGATTCTGGCAATCACCATTGTTGGGATCCCCTTTGCCAAACAACACATGAAGTTAATTATTTTGTCGTTGTTGCCCTTTGGCCGAGATCTGCGCTGAGAAAGTGGGTGAACCTAGATTGTGGGTTTATTGAGGGGTACGGCCAAACTGGTTATTAGGCATTTCTCACTTGGGATGCAGGAGAGTTTTCTGTCGGGTTGTCAGGATTTGGGGTTGCCAATTGCCAAGGCTGCTCTCGGAGTTGCTCTATCAAGGCTGCTCTCGGAGTTGCTCTATTGAACCATCGTCAAACTATTGGTAATGACTTGCCTCGTGTAATTTCCCCAAGTTTGAGCAGCTATGCTGCTGCTTCCTCGTGTTGGGCTAGAGTCATCATTGCCCAGCCAAATGCCGGTCACCAGGGGAGGGTTGGGCGTGTAGCCGATAAAGAGCAGATCCTTGTTGGCGGTGGTGGTGCCGGTTTTACCGGCTTCTCCAATGCCGAGCCGGGCAGTAGTACCGGTGCCGGAGCTGATCACCCCTTGCAGTACGGTTGTCATCTGTTGGGCGACGGTTTCTGGTAAGACAAGTCGCTGAGAACGGGGATCCTCCCGACCAGGGTAAATCTCACGGCAGGTGCGAAAGTCGTTGGGGTTGGCGCAATCGCTGCTATCCAAGATGCGGCGGATGGTGTGGGGCCTTGACCAAAGGCCACGATTGGCAAAAGGAGTGAAGGCTGCTGTCAACTCCAGCAAGTTCACCTCCATGGTGCCGATCACCATAGAAGGATAGGGTTGCAACGGCGATTGGATGCCCATTTGCCGGGCCGTCGCCACCACTTGCTCTAGACCTACTTGTTGGGCCAACCGCAGGGCAATCACGTTTTCGGAGAGGATCAGGCCGCGGGCCAAATCCATAGGGGCCGATCCCGAGCGACAGCCCCGAAAGGTGAGGTTGCCCCAGGTGAGGGGCTCGCAAGACAACACTTGGGAGAGAGGGATCCCCTGGGTGAGGGCAGCCGCATACGTGAACACTTTGAAGGTGGAGCCCGGCTGCCTTTGAGCTTGGGTAGCCCGGTTGAAGGGGCTGGCGTTGTAGTCGATCCCGCCCACCAAAGCCAGCACTTCGCCGTTGCGGCTGTCGAGACTGACCAAAGCGCCTTGGCTGAAGCCCAAGCGGGATCCCGACTCGCGCACTGTTTGGGCCAGGACTTGCTCTGCCAAACGCTGGTAGGGCAGATGCACCGTGGTTTCGATGATGAAGTTGCCCTCTGCCGAGAGGTCTTGGCCCAAAAGCTGCCGCAGCTCCTGGAAGACAGCGCTGTAAAAGTAGGGAGCAACTGTCATGGTTTGGGAGCGCAAATTGGGGTTGAGGGTGAGGCGACTGCGCCGGGCCCGCCGAATCTCCTCTTCGGGGAAGACTTTCAGCTCGCTCAGGCGATCCAAAACCCGATCCCGGCCTCGAACGGCGGCATCATAGTTGGCGACGGGGTTAAAGGCGTTGGGCGCGGGCAAAATGGCCGCCAGAGTCGCAGCTTCGGAAAGGCTGAGCTGGCGGCTTGGGATCCCGAAATAGAACTGGGCGGCAGTCTCAAAGCCGTAGATGCCGTTGCCCAGGTAAACATTGTTGAGGTAGAGAGCGAGGATTTCGTCTTTGCTGTAGCGCTGTTCCAGCTTCAGGGCAGCGACGGCCTCCCGCAGCTTGCGCCCGAAGGTGTTGCCGGAGCCGGTGTAGTCCCGCAGAACGGTGCGGGCCAGTTGTTGGCTGATGGAGCTGCCCCCCTGCTGCACCTCCCCTGAGCGCAGGTTCACCCAGAAGGCGCGGGCAATGCCCAGCAGATCCACCCCAAAGTGGGAGTAAAAGCGGTGATCTTCGGCGGCGACCACCACCTTGGGCAGAATTGGACCAAAAGCTTCTAGGTTGGGCAGCTCCCGGTAGGTGTCCCCCTGATGGCGGCGCAGCTCCGTCTGCTGATCCCCGGCCAGGACGATCAGGGGGTTGCGATCCGCGGAGAGGGGTGGTTCCACTGAGAACTTGCTCCACTCATGGCCGATCCAAATCCTCGCCCCCAGCCCCAAGACCACCATCAGGATTAGGCAGCCGCGCACCCCATACACCTGTGGTGGGGGTGGATCCAGCACTTGAATCCAGACGCTCTCCGGATCCCGAGGCGGGCCAAGGCTCAGTTGCTGGCCATGCCGCAAGATCACCCGGCGCACCCGCTCGACACCACCGAAGGGTTTGAGGCGGAAAACGCCGTTGGTCGAGTCTTGATCTTCTAGCTGGTAGCGACCGGCATTCCACCCCAGCCAGTAGAGAATAGGGGGCAACGGGATCCGCCAACCCAGACCGGGCAGGCGCCAATCCGGGCGGGGACGGATGTGGGCGTGGAGATGGCTCACCGCGGGGGCAGGGATGCGAATGGTGGCCACCGTCTGGCTGCGACCGAGAATGTCGGATCCCTTCAGGGCAACCACTCGAGGGGGCTCTCCCGGGCAGGTAATCCGCAGGCGCACCGGGCGCTTGGGGGGAGGAGGTTCGGGGGGTTTGAGGAGAGCTGTAGGCCCGACAGGGAAAGGCCTCGCCAGAGTTTTGAAGAGGCGAGCGACGGTGCTCAACAGCGGCTTTTTGTCTTCAGAAGCAGACATGGCTCAGTCCCCCCGCAATTCGCGCGCACGGCGCAGCAGCTCCTGCATGGTCTGGCCGGGAGGACGAGGGCCGCCTGCTGCTGAATTGAGGTTACGGGCTTTGGGAGGCCGGGCAACGGGGGCAGCCGGGGGTAGGGTGGGAGAGGAGGGGGAAGGTGGTGGAGCACCGCTGGGCAGCGTGGGATCCCAGAGGGCCATGTAAAGATGGCCTTGGGCGCTGCGTTCGATCCTGCCGGCCCAGGGGCCAACGCGGAATTGCACTCGCCTGGAACGTCCCTCGCGCACAGCCTGCAGTTCTCGCTGCAGTTGAGCAGGCAAGGGGGCTTGCAGCATATCCTCCAAGAGTCCTTCCACTTGAGGGGTGGGTACGCCAGCGGTGGCGGTGGCTTCGGTTTGCCGCAGGGCCAGGCTGGATTCGTCGTAGGTGAGGCCCAGGTTCACCCCGCCAAGGCGATACAGGTCATACACGGTGTTGGGCCAAGCGCCCTGCCCCTGCTGGTTGGGGGATCCCAGGCTGGCCCGTACCGTCTCGCGGGAAGTCTCCAGGGGAAAGGCGCGAAACACCGGCTCGCTCCTGTTGTAGGGTTCCAGCTCCGGCGCGGGATCCCGCCGTTTGCTCCGCTCTGAAGCCAAAACAAGGGGCTCAGGGACAAGCTCCCCAGGCATAGGATGGACATTCTCTGGGGCAATGGGATCTTCCACTGCCGGACGAGATCCTGGCCCGGAAACACGGGGGGCCGAGGGGCGTTGCAGCAACTGTCCCCATTGCCAACTCACCAAAACCCAGCCCAGCAGCCCGCCCATCAGAAAGGGAATCAGGCGCACCCAAAGCAGGGATCCCCCGTTCTCGACCTCCGTGGCCGCCGTCAAGGGCCTGAGCTGCAGAGTACCGGCTGTAACCAAGGACGGCGCAGCGGCAGGGAGACCTCCAGAAAGTGGGCTAGAGGCAGCCTCTTCCGACGAGGCGACTGGGACCTGAGGGGCAATAGATCCCTGTGCTCTGGCTTGAATGTGCTCCAGCTCCGCCAACACATTGGCCACCGACTGCGGGCGGGCGGCAGGATCTTTGGCCAGGCAACCGAGGATCAAGTCAGACAAACCGGCGGGCAGCGGAAACTTCAGTCCCCAGTCTTCTAGAGGGATGGGCCGGTGCTTGTGGTGGGCCTGGTACCAGCCCGGGAAAGATTCGGTGGTGGGCTTGAGGGGCATCTGGCCAGACACCATCTGGTACAGCATGATCCCGAAGCTGTAGATATCGGAACGGGCGTCCAGCGGCAACCCTTCCAGCTGTTCCGGGGAAGAATAGGCCAGCGTTCCCAGGTAGGCATGGGTAAAGCTTAAAGATTCATGGCTGTTGAGCAGCTTGGCAATGCCGAAATCCACCAGCTTCGCCAGTTCCCCAAAACTGCTATCAGGCACTACAATCACGTTGGCCGGCTTCAAATCGCGGTGGATCACCTGCACCCGTTGCCCTTCCATGAGGATCCCCTCGTGGGCTGCTTTCAACCCCAAGCCAATTTGACGGGCCAGCCGGAAGAAGCGCTCCAAAGGCAAAGCCCCCGCGGCCAGAATATCCTTGAGGGTCTTGCCGTTCAGGTATTCCATCACATAGAAGGGCACCTCATCGGGGGTAAGGCCATAGTCATTGACTTTGACAATGTGCAGGCTTTTTTGGCCCAAAGCCGCGCAGGCTTTCGCTTCCCGTTCAAAGCGCAGGCGGGTGCGCCGATCCATTGCCGGCTGGGAAAGCAGCTTGACAGCCACTTCCACCCCACCAAAGAGCAAGTCTTGAGCCAAATAGACTCGCCCCATGCCCCCCTGTCCCAGCAGATGTACAAGTCGATAACGCTGAGCCAAGAGGCGACCCAAAAAGGGATCCGACGCAGTAAACATAGGGAATCGCGGCGGTACAGAGAACAGGTTTGCAAGCCTCGCGAAGGGATCCGGCAGGAGCGGGCTACCTCTACCATAAGCACTGGAGCCGTTATAGGCCATGCTCACCGCCGTCAATCCAGTTGCCCTTGATGTCTTTGCCAATTGTTTACCACCCCGACTACAGTGCCCCCCTGCCGCCGGACCACCGCTTTCCCATGCCGAAATTTCGCCTCTTGCAAGAGCTGCTGCTGCGGGAAGGGGTGATCCGCCCCCAGCAAGTGCACCACCCTGAGCTGCCCCCTCTCGCCTGGATTGAGTCGGTACATACCCCTGAGTACGTCAGGGCCTACTGTGAGGGATCCCTGGAGGCCAAGCTGCAGCGGCGCATCGGCCTGCCCTGGAGCCCGGAGCTGGTGCAGCGCACCTGTCGAGCGGTGGGGGGTACCGTCTTGACCGCCCAATTGGCCCTGCGCCACGGCCTGGCCTGCAACACCGCCGGCGGCACCCACCATGCCTTCCCTGCCTACGGCTCCGGCTTTTGTATCTTCAACGACCTGGCCATTGCCGCCCAAGTCCTGCTGCAGCAAGGGCTGGTGCAAAGGCTCTTGATCGTGGATCTGGATGTCCATCAAGGAGATGGCACTGCTTGGATCTTTCGCTCCGAGCCGCGGGTGTTCACCTTTTCCATGCACTGCGAGGCCAACTTCCCCGCCACCAAACAACAGAGCGACCTGGACGTGCCCCTGCCAGTAGGCATGGAAGATGAAGCCTATCTCCAGACTTTGGCCGACCACTTGCCCGATCTGTTGGCTCAGGTGCGCCCTGACCTGGTGCTCTACGATGCCGGTGTGGATCCCCACGAAGAAGACCTCTTGGGCAAGCTGGCCCTTAGCGACCAGGGCCTGTTTCGGCGGGACATGCAAGTGCTGAACACTTGTCTAAAGCAGGGCTATCCTGTCGCCTGCGTCATCGGCGGCGGCTACGGCAAAGACCTCAACCGCCTCGTGTATCGCCACTCCCTGCTGCACCGGGCTGCCAGCGAAGTGTACCGCCAATACCGTCTTTAGCCGGGCGCAAACTAGGCGTATTCGGCAATCACTACTGTGATGTTGTCTCGCCCGCCCCGCTCTTTGGCCGCCTCGATGAGCTTTAGGGGAAGTTGCTCCAAATCTTCCACCTGCAGGCAGTACTCGATGATCACTTCGTCGTCTAACTCCTCCGTCAGGCCGTCGCTACACAACAGCAGGCGATCCCCTGGGTAAACTGTAATCGGCTGCACAGAAGGTGGACCCGCATCGGGTCGGCCCAGGCAGCGCTCGAGAATATGTCGCCAAGGGTGAATCCGGGCCTGCTCATAGGTCAGCTCCCCCAGTCGAATGGAGCGGGCCACTAAGGTGTGATCCTCGGTCATTCGCTGCATTTCGGATCCCCGTAGGCGATAGAGGCGAGAATCACCGATGTGAGCGCTCCAGCAGTTGCCCTTGGGATCCACCATGGCCACCACCACCGTAGTGCCCATGTCTGCCCGTTCTGGATTCTCCCGCTGATCCTTGAGGATGGCACTGTTGGCCGCTTCTACGGCTTCGCTGAGCAACCGGGGCGCCGGCACGTTTTTCCAGCCTCGATCCAGATATTCTCGGATGGTCTCGACGGCCAACAGGCTGGCTGTAGCCCCGGCAGCATGTCCTCCCATACCATCGGCAACAATAAAATAGCGCCCCTCTGGATCGCAGTAGCAGGCATCTTGATTGCTGCTGCGGATCTTGCCGGGATCCGTAGCGCAGGCATATCGTCGCATCACATCAATCGCTCTGACCGATTCAACCTTAAGAGTACTCTGATTAAAGCAAGAGCAGCGAGGGCAGCCAAAACCAAAGTGATAACCGTTAAGGTAGCATGTCCGGCCAAAAAGAGCTGAGTTGCGCTCAAAAAAAAGGCCGCAAACAACACCCCGTAAATGACTCCCAGCCCGGTGTTGTTCAGCTTGCGCAGCAAGCGCTCCGTCTCCCTGGATCGCACCCGCAGGCGCAGCTCCCCTTGTTCCAACTTGCTCAAGGTCAATTCGATCCGGCGGGGCAAACTGAGACTGCTGCTGGTGAACTCAGCCGCTTGACGGCCAACCTGGGCCAAGAGGGTCTCGGTCTCGCTTCCGTTCAAACTCATCAGCTCCTCCGCAAAGGGTTTGGCCACTTCCATAAAGTCGAACTCCGGATCCAGCCCCTTCCCCAGCCCCTCCAACGTGGTCAGGGCCCGCATCACAAAAGTAAAGGTAGCCGGAAAACGAAACGGCTGATCGTAGGCCAGCTCGTAAAGGTCTTCGCTAATGGCCGCCACCGAGATTTCTCCCGAGTTGCTGGAAAAGGGTTTGTCCATAAAGTGATCCAGCATGTACTGCACCGAGCGGCGCACCGGAGCCAGATCGGCGGTGGGCACCAGCACCCCCAGTTCCACCAGCGAGGCCACCACCTGATCGGCATTTTTGGAGACCACACCTGCCAGCGTGCCCATCAGCTTTTCTTTCACATCGGAGGGCAGGCGGCCCATCATGCCGAAGTCGTAGAAGATCAACGTGCCATCGGGCTTCACGGCAATGTTGCCGGGGTGGGGATCGGCGTGAAAAAAGCCATCCTTGAGCAGTTGCCGCAGATAAGCCTCTGCCCCCAGACGAGCCAAAACCTTGCGATCCAGCCCCGCCGCGCTCAGGGCTTCGTAATCGCTGATTTTGATCCCCGGCAGGTATTCCAATGTCAACAGGCGAGGAGAGGTGTAACGCCAATACACTTTGGGAACAGCAATTTGCGGCATATCCCGAAAGTTGCGACGGAAGGTATCGGCATTGCGGCCCTCATTGAGGTAATCCACCTCTTCCCAGAGGGTGCGCCGACACTCTTCGTAGATGCCGATCCAGTCGCGGCCCGGCCCGCCCCAAGAGGTGCGATACTGAAAGAACTCGGCAATCCCACGGCAGATCTCCAAATCGATGGTGAACAAGCGGGTCAGCCCCGGACGCTGCACCTTCACCACCACCTCTTCCCCGGTTTTCAGCTTGGCGCGATGCACCTGCCCTAAGCTGGCAGCGGCCAAAGGGGTGGGATCAAAGTAGCTGTAGATTTGGGTGATCGGCCTGCCCAGCTCCTGCTGCACGATTGCCGCCACCTGTTCGTAGCTGAAAGCAGGCACCCGATCCTGCAGCTTGGAGAGCTCCTCGACATATTCCGAGGGGAAGAGATCGGCGCGGGTGGAGAAAAACTGCCCCACTTTAATAAAAGTAGGGCCTAAGTTAAGCAGCGTTTCGCGGATCCAAATGGCTCTGGCCCGGCGGCGCTTGGCCTTTCGCTCGGGCGTGGGTTGTCCCCCATAGCTCCAAGCCTGCTGATCCAGCCAAAGGTAAAACAGCCAGGTGAGCACAAATCGCCAAATGTCCAACAGGCGGCCTCGGCGAGTGTAGTTCTCCCGGGCCCAACGGTAGGCGGTATAGGGCTTGACGGGTTGTGATCCCAAAGAAGTCCGGGATCCCAAAAGGCTCGCGTTCAAGCGTTTCGACTCCGGTACTTCTGCAACTCGGAGCGCAGCTGCGCCACTTCCGCCCGCAAGTCGTCCAGAGTTGCCTGCAAATCTTCTGTCTGGAAAGGCAGCGGCACCCTTTCCTGGGCGGCCATGGATGCTTCTGCCTCAGCCCGGGTCATGACATCCTGGGCAAAGGTTTGCCAGCCCTCCTGCAGCTCAGCCCACACCTTGCCCACTTCCCCGGCAATATCGGTGAGGGCGCTTTCCAAACGCTCGCGCAGAACGTCTGCCACAGCCTTGCCGACAAAAAAAGCCTGCACAACCGGATTCTTCATGCGACCCAAGTGTTAAGAAGCATCACCAGGATTATAACGAATCTTGCCCCAGGCACAGCGGCAGGCCGACCCATCCGAACAGCCTCGGATCGATCGGCCCGGCAGAGCCCGCAAAGGGTTGTCCCCGGAAGCTTGCCCAGTCCTAGCGGCGGCTGGTGGTCATGTCCGGGATCTTCAGATCGAAGACGCTGATGTTTTGCCGTGCAGCCGGCTTGGGATTGAGCATGCGGGCCATGTTGAGGAAGTTTTCTGGATCCCCGGGTTTGGGAGGACGGGTGAGACGATAGGTGCGCACCACTTCCCGCGTCGAGCGCTTCACGCCGGAGACATCGCGCCAACGAGCTCCATAGCGGGGGGTTACCAGGTTGGCGGGCTTTTCCGACAGGCGACGGCGTTGGTAAGGCACCACATCGTCCCCAAAGGCGGCATTGTACTCTTCGCTATCCACCACAGCGTCGATGAAGCCATCTAGCCCCTTGGTGGCAACGATGATGGAGTACTTGATGCGCTCCTGTTGGCTGTAGGTGGGCCGACCCAAAAAGCGCTGGAAGGTGACCTCGATGAAGCGGTAGTTGTCGTTGGGAACCATGACCAGATCCCGGTACACCTCCGACTTGCCCAGGCCGCGCACAAACTCTTTGACCGAGATTGCCCCGTTGCGCAATTGGGACTCCAGAGCTTTTTGCCGATAGCTCTCCAGCATCAGATGCTCGCTGAAGATCTGGCGATAGGCGGCGCGAATGATGTTGTCAATTCCTGTCGGGTCGTCAGGACGGTAGACCGGCGGGGTTTCGTCGCTGGCTACAAAGTAGCGAGGCACCCGTTCATTTTGGGTGGTGGGGCGATCGGCAAGCAACGGAAGGGACATAGATGGTGCTCCTAAAAAAACGAGAAAAACTTAAGAAAAACACAGTGGGGCAGGGAAGCTAAGGCTCAGCAGCCAATTCCTGCCAGCTCATCTGGGCGCGGAGAGGGATCAGAGGATCGGCATCTTCCAGGGCCATCTGGAGCGCAGCCTCGACTGAGGGGCGCAGAGATTGTTCACCCTGGCGAGCCAAGTCCGTCAGGGATCCAACGGCGGCGTAGCGGACTCCCCAATCGGCATCGGCAAGACATTGCCGCAACAGTTGCAAGGCTCGCTCTTGATCGAGCAAGGGCCGCTTGGCCGCCACTCGTCCTAGCCCACGGGTCGCCGCCCGTCGCACACTGGGGGCAAAGTCCGCTACAATGGCTTCCGCCAAAAAGGGGTAGGCATCCCCATGGCCAATGCGGGCCAGAGCCCGCACCGAATAGGCCCGCGCCCCATAGTCAAAACCGTCAATATGGCTCAGCAAGGGCTGCACCGCGGCTTCCCCAAAGCGCAGCACCTCCTCCAGAGCAGCCTCCCCAACTGCAGGGCGATTAAACCCAAAGGCGCGAATTAAGATGGGGATCCCTTCCACTTGGCCCAAAGCGCCCAGCGCCCTCACCACCCGCAACAATTCCTCAGGCGACGTGGCCTGCTCCAATTCTGCTGCCAGTTGAGCCACAGCAATGGGAAACGCTTGAGCAGCCGAGGCGGAGGACATAGGCAACGAATAGTCAAAGGTACACTTGAAACCGCTGATCAAAGGCACTGAGCGCCCCAGGATCCTAGAAGAGCTTCTCCAGTTGCGGCAGGATCACCGCCGTCACCTGAGCCAGCGGCACCCACCCCAACTGAAGCGCCACATCGAACAGCCGCTTCAGAGCATTGATGCGCAGGTTGAGAGCCACGTCGGCTGTGGCTAGCAGCGGCGCCCCCGCCACCCATCCCGATTCGGCCAGGTCGAACAAAGCGGCCTGTCGTAGGCTGGAGTTGGAGTGGGCCAGTAGCGCCACCAGGATTTGGGTCAGCTCCTCGGCTTGCGTAAAGCGATAGAGCACCCAAGCCGCTGCCGAACGCACCCGCTCAGAGGGATGGTTCAAAAAGGGCCGGATCGCTGCCTCAGCCTCGGTGGCCTGAAGCTGACCCAAGGCCTCGATAAGGGCTTCCCAGGGCTGCTCCTGCTCGCGGGACTGCAACAGTGCCAGCAAGGGATCCACCGCTCGCTTGTCCCCCAATTGAGCCAAGGCATAGGCAGCCTCTTCCCGCACATGAAAGTCGGTACAAGTGAGCGCCTCGATCAAACCGGGCACGGCCCGCGCATCCCCGATTTGCCCCAGGGCCTTAGCGGCATTGCGGCGCAGAGGATAGCCCCCCAAGGCAGTGCGATCCCGCTCATCCTGCAACGCCAAAAGCAGCGGCTCTACCCCCCTTGGATCCCGAACTGTGCCCAGGTACCAGGCAGCATAGTACCGATCTTGCAAGTCATCCCCCTGCAGCCGGGCTATCGCCTGCTCCCAAGTGAGCTGCTGCGGCAGCACCGCTGTGTTGGATGCCATACGAACCGTTGCAGAGCTGTTCATGACACCTGGGCAACCTTGCCGGTAACTTCAGTCGGCCGTCGGGCCTCCCTCACTCAGCAGCGCCGTTGCCCTGAGCGGGAGAGGCATTGGCTCCCGACAAGGCAGTGACCTGCACGATTTTGCCACCCATCCGCAGAATGCGCTGCATCTCGGCAGACAACCGACTGTAGGGAACGGTGGTGCTCAGGGTGCTGCGGCGAACTTTGGCAGAGGTGGCCAGAGCATCGGGCGGGTTGAGCAGACCGGTGTACTCAACTCGGTAAACCCGGCTGCCGGCTTCTGTCAGGGCTTCAGGGCTGGTGGTGCTTTGACCAAACATCGCTTTCCCCAGGTATCTATGAGACTTCGTTTGGAAGACAGGCAAACTGACCAGCGAACAAGCCGTACCGGCTATTCTCGCGAACCAGCACGCTGCCGTTGGGCAATGCCTACAATCCAAAGGCTAACTACCCCAGACTGGAGAGCAGGCGACCAACCCAACCGGCTTAAGAGAAGCCAAGGCGCCAAACCAACCTGGAAACAGGTGGAATAGACCTCTTTGGAGCCGTCGCCTGCTCTGGAGAGACACACAATTGGAAGACAAAGAAAGAGATCGTCCACTCCCAACAAGCAGGGATCTCTGCCCTGGGATCCCCTAGCTGAGGGCGTTGATGGCGTAATCGAAGTAGATGGCAGCTTCGTTGGCCGCTTGACCGCTCAGCATGCCCAGAGCGCGGCTCTTCATGTACTGCAGAGCCACGATGTACCAGCTGGGAGAGAGGTTAAAGGAGCGGTTCACTTCCCGCAGTCCGGCCACCAGGTATTCATCGAGGGGGCCGGTGCCACCTGCAACCAGAGAATAGGTAATGAAGCGGAGGTAGTAGCCGATGTCGCGGGCACACTTGGCTTGAAACACATCGCCGTGGCCCATTTCACCCGGCTGAGTCAGGTAAGGGAACCTCTTGAACACTTCCTGCACCGCTTCCCGCACCAGGGTTTGCTGATTGTTGGTTAGGACACGGGCCGCTTCCAGAGAAGCAGCAGCACGCTGGTAACGACCATTCACGGCCTGCAGCTCGCTGGCATTCAGAAAACGCCCTTGATTGTCAGCGGCAGCAATCGCTTCAGTGATGACGGTTTTCACCTTGCAACTCCTAAATTCATCAATTGTGTTGTTAACGAACATTCTGTAGGAAAGGCGGACTGGATCTCCACCTGCCTATCAGAAATGAAGGGATCTAACCGATCTAAAAAGGGACGACTAAGCCAGCTTCGACCCAAAGCTCAAACGATGGCGGCAGCAGCCTTATCGAAGTAGCTGGCCACTTCGCTTTGCAGCGCAGAGCAGTCGCCAGGGGTGATGCCCTTCGGATCCATGATCTTGGCCAGCGCTTCCTTCTTCATAGCAGCAATGGCATTGGCCACAGAAGTGGTGGGCACCCCCAGAGCAATGTAGGTTTCCCGCAGGCCGTTCAGGCAGCGATCTTCCAGCACAGAGCTATCCCCGGCCAAGGTGGCATAGGTGATGTAGCGCAGGATGATCTCCATGTCCCGTAGGCAGGCAGCCATGCGGCGGTTGGTGTAAGCATTGCCGCCGGGAGCGATCAGATCCGGCTCTTGAGCAAACAAAGACCGAGCTGCGTTGGTTACGATTTGGGCGGCGTTGCTGGTCATGCGGTTGACGGCATCCAGGCGCTTGTTGCCCTCTGCCACCAAAGCCGCCAGACGGTCAAAGTCTTGGTCACTTAAAAAGGCACCGCGTGCATCTGCCTGAGCGATCACCCGGGTAAAAGCATCTTGCATGATGGATCTCCTTCTGGTCTTTCCAAAAAGTGGTGAGCGACTGGCTGAACCTCCCAAAAGCCGAATCCCAAGCTTTTTTGCGGGATCCTCTTTGACCCCCAAAAATCAAGGATTCCGTGGCAGCAGACCCCCCACCGAACCCCTAAATTTTTAGATAGGTCAAGAACCTCTGCGACTTTCAGACAGCCGAGCATCCAGCCTAATTTTATATCGCGGGATGGATGAGTGTTTTGTGAAGATTTACAAACCCATCGATACCAAAATGTCTGCTTAGCCTGGGATCCCCCGACTGTGGGGCGCAGCAGGGGGGAAATGGGTCTGCGGGCTGGCTTACGGAATGTAAACATTTGTTTTGAGATGGAAGCAGTCTGAGTGGGCACCTTCCTGAACAGAAGTTAACACTCTGGAGGGGTCACCTCTTGCAGGGCCGCTTTGAGGGCTCGACAAAAGTGAGCTATTTGTTGCAGTCCTTCTTCAGGCGTGGGGGCTTTGGCCAGCCGTTGCACAAATGCGCTGCCCACAATCGCCGCATCTGCTCCCCAGAGAGCGATCTGGCGGGCCTGGTCGGGAGTGGAGATGCCGAAGCCCACCCCAATCGGCAGGGGGGTTTGTTGGCGCAGTTGCTGCAGCAAAGCCGGGATCCGCTTTTCCAGGGTGGCCCGTTCGCCGGTAACGCCGGTGGTGCTGACCAAGTAGACAAAGCCACTGGACTGCTGGGCAATGCGGCGCATGCGCTCCAGGGGGCTGGTGGGGGCCACCAGCAGGATGAGGTCGATCTCTTCGGCCTGGGCTGCTTGTCGCAGGGATCCCGCCTCTTCCAGAGGCAGATCGGGGACGACCAAGCCGGCACAGCCGGCCTGCCGCAGTTGATGCAGAAAGTTGGGGATGCCGAGCTGGTGGATGGGGTTGTAGTAGGTGAACAGGATCAGGGGGGCCTGCAGCGAGAGACAGCGCAAGCCTTGTAGAATGGCGCCCAAAGTGACTCCCCGACTGAGGGCGCGGGTGGCTGCTGCTTGGATCACCGGCCCATCCGCCAAGGGATCCGAGTAGGGTACCCCCAGCTCGATGAGATCGGCGCCACTCTGATCCAGAACCTGCAAAGCCTCGAAGGTCGTCTCCAAGTTGGGATCCCCAGCGGTGAGGTAGGGGATGAGGGCCTTTTCACCACGGCTGCGCAGCGCCTGAAAGCAGGCTGTGATCCGAGTGGGCATGGGATCCATTCGATTCTGAGGAGATTGAGAGCATCCCCCACTGTAGCGTCTGCCGGGATCCCTAGGGGAGAGGCACAAAATCGTAGCCGGTACCGGAGCGGTTGCCGGGCTCAACCCGCACCAGCACATGGGGAGCATTGCGGTCGCCGGAGGGCAAGAAGCGCACTTCTCCGGAAGCGCCGTCCGGCAAGCGGAAGTTCGGGTCGCCCAGGGCGGCGAGAACAGTGCTGCGGCTGGGGGATCCCTGCTGGATGGCTCGCAAAAAAGCCCGGGTGGCGTCGTAGGCCAGAGCGGTGCGCCAGCTCACCTGCCCTCCCCAGAGCTGGGCTGCCTTCTGGGCAAACTCGCGGTTGCGCGGCACCTGGGGATGCCAGGGTACCGCCACCACCAAGCCCTCTACCGCTGCTCCCCCTTCTTGCAATGTGGTGAGGCTGAAGAGCACATCGCCGCCCAGAAGAGCAAGGGGCTTACCAGCTACAGCGTTCTCGCGGGCTACGGCCAGCGCTTTTTCGGCTACGGAAGCCGTGGGAGCTAAAAAAGCTACCTGGGCTCCTTGGCCGACGGCCCTTTGCAGGCTGGCCTGGGGGTTGAAGTCCGACGCCGATAAGTCGAACTCCGCCAGCACGATGCCCCCTTCGCTGGTCAGGGTGGAGGCAAAGGCATCGCGCAAGCTGGAGCTGTAGGCGCTGTTGGGGTTGTAGAAGATGGCCACCCTTTGCAGCCGCAACGTGCTGAGAGCATAACGGGCCAGTTGTGTGCCGGCCACTTGATCCGAGGGCACGGTGCGAAAAATGGCATCCCCCAGCATGCTGATGCGAGTGCTGGTGGAGGTGGAGGAGATCATCGCCAAGCCGGCAGGCTGATAAACCTCGGCTGCAGCCAGGGTGGCATCGCTGGTGTTATGGCCAATCACCCCCAAGATCTCAGGCTGCGCCACCAGGGCTTTGGCCACCGCTGCTGCTCGCTCAGGGTTATCGCCATCGTCGGCAATCACTACCCGCAGCAGCCGTCCTCCGATTCCCCCCTGTTGGAAAAGCTCCTCCTGAGCTTGCGCCACCCCGCGCAGGGTCTCTTTGGCGCGGTTGGGGTTGCTGGAGATGGGCACCACCACCGCCAGGCTCAAGGGACTGCCCTGCTGCTGGGCACGGGCATTGTTCAAGAAAATGCGAGCTTCCGGGTCGTTGCGGTTGCTTTGCAGCCCCATCTCCAACACCGGGATGGCTGCGCTGAGGTTACCTTGGCGCAACAGCTCTGCAGCGGCAACGGCAGCGGGACTGCTATCGGCAAACAAGGTGCGCTCGCCGCTGGTCAGGAGCAGATCTTGTGCTCCACCCCCCAACCCTGGCAGCGATACTGGCGGTAGAGAAATGCCTTCCGGCCAGCGAACATAGCCCGCCTGCCAAGCGCGATGACCGCCCCAGAGTAGCAATAGCCCCAAGGCAATGTAGACAATGGGTGGTGGAGACTTGGCAACCATATATCACACTATAGAGAGAGAAAACGCTAGCTTTTGGCCAGCAAAGACACTGCTTGTATCCTCAGGAATCCTCAAAAGTCATCTTTCCAAGGATCTCTAAGGATCTCCGACTATGCATCAGCATGAGTGCGGGAGTATGTCACGGATCGGGACGGTAGGAAGGGCTGTTGCGGTATTGGCGCTCTAGCTGCTCCACAATGGAAATGGGAACGGATGAGGTCTCGGAGGGCTCTTCTGGCGAGGTGCCGATCTGCGTCTCGGTCTCCACATTGAACTGCCGAGATGTTGCCCAAACCACTGCTGCAATCAGCAAAAGGACGATAGCGGCACCGTAAAGAAAGGCGACGATGGCCATCGGGTCAATGGTTTAGCTTTCCCCTTCCATGATAAAGGCTGTCGAGAATTACCCACTTCAGGATCCCTTGGAGCAAGCCCTATGGGACTGGCACCGAGGAGAGGCCAAGGGATCCCTTCTCTTGCATGCCTACGGCCTGGAGGGGATCCCGTTGGCGGAAGAGCCCCAGGTGGTCTCCCCAGAGGTGTTCTTCACCCAGGAGCTGCCGGAGGTGGAGGCCATGGCTTTGGATCTATGCCGCGGTCGGGTGCTAGACATCGGCGCCGGTACGGGCCGCCACAGCCTGCTGCTGCAGGAGGAAGGATTGGCCGTGGCCGCTTTGGATCGCTCCCCGGTGGCGTTGCAGATCATGGCAGAGCGGGGGGTGCGCTGCCGCATTGCCGCCGATCTTTTCCACTGGGCGGGGCCAGGAGAGCCCTTCGATACCCTACTCCTGCTGATGAACGGCGTCGGCTTGGCGGGATCCCTGTCGGGCTTGGAGCGTTTTTTGCGCCTGGCTCGCCACTGGGTTCAGCCCACTGGCCAGTTGCTCCTGGATTCCACCGATTTGAGCGATGCCAGCGACCTCGCAGATCTGCGGAATCTGCCGGCAGAAGAGGGAGGGCGTTTAGAAAACTTGGAAGATCCCTCTGGCAAGCTGGCCGCTCCTGCCCACCTCGAAGCAGGTGGCTCAGAAGATTGGCAGGAAGGGAGCGAGGCAAAAGCCAAGGTAGTGAACTTTGTAGCCGAGTACAACGGCCAGCGGGGGGATCCCTTTCCCTGGCTATTTGTAGATCCGGAAACCCTGCTGCAGTGTGCCCACGCCAACGGCTGGCAGGGGCAGATTGTCTATCAAGAGCCGGAGGGGGCTTTTCTGGCACGCCTCACCCCCTTCTGAAGGACTCGCTAGTGGGAAAGGATCTGGGATAAAAACAGGCGGGAGCGCTCTTCTTTCGGATTGCTGAAAAACTCTTGGGGGGTGTTTTCCTCCACGATCTTGCCGCGGTCGAAGAAGATAATCCGATCCGCCACCTCGCGGGCAAAGCCCATCTCGTGGGTTACACACACCATGGTCATCCCCGAGCGGGCCAACTCCCGCATCACGTCCAGCACCTCCTTGATCATCTCTGGATCCAAGGCCGAGGTGGGCTCATCGAAGAGCATCACCGCCGGATTCATGGCCAAGGCGCGGGCAATCGCCACCCGCTGCTGCTGCCCCCCCGAAAGTTGCCCCGGGTATTTTTCTGCTTGCTCGGCGATCCCCACGCGGCTTAGCAGTTCCATAGCCCGCTCTATCGCCTCACTTTTTTTCATCTTTTTCACGTGGATTGGGCCAAGGGTTACATTTTGCAAAACCGTGAGATGGGGAAACAGGTTGAACTGTTGAAAAACCATGCCCACCTCGCGGCGAATGGCATCGATGTTGCGCAGGTCGCTGGTTAGCTCAATGCCATCTACCACAATGCGCCCTCTCTGGTGTTCTTCTAAGCGGTTCAACGTGCGAATAAACGTTGACTTGCCCGAACCTGAAGGCCCACAGACCACCACCACCTCTCCGCGGCGGATGCGGGTGGTAATGCCCTTGAGGACGTGGAAATCGCCGTACCATTTGTGAACATCTTCGCATTGGATAATGTCAGCGCTGGCTGCACTTTGCGGAGAGAGTGAAGACCTTATGTGCGGGGATCCTTGCATGGGTGGGTGACTCCCTAAGTTTCACCAAAGCAGGCATGGGTACCATGGCAGAACTGGCCGAGCCACAACCGTAGCCTCTGCAACATTTCCATACGCCCTGACATGTAAGGCTTTGAGAAAATCGTAGGCGCCTATGGCAAACCATTCTATGGGGTGTGGGGTGTGGCAGGAGTGTAACCCAATGGCACGGTATCTCGGTTGAAGTGCCGTGTATGAACGACTGTTGACGACGAAGATCTTGAGGATTGACATGGGGTAATTTTATGAACTGGATAAAGCATTTGAACGGATTGGCTCCCTTGGCCGGGGCACTGGCGTTGTCTATGGGCCTGCAGTCCCTTCCCGCTTGGGCGCAGCTGGGGCCGCTCACCGACCGCATCAAGGCTCGGGGCGAGTTGATCTGTGGGGTAAACAACCAACTGCCCGGATTCGGCAACCTGGATGACCAAGGCAAGTATGTGGGTTTTGATATCGACATCTGCCGGGCAGTAGCTGCCGCTCTCTTTGGAGATCCGGACAAGGTTCGATACGTCTACCTGACGGCGGCCAATCGCCAGTCTGCGATTCAGTCGGGCGAGGTCGATATGATTAGCCGCAACACCACCTGGACCCTCACCCGGGATCGCGAGTGGGCGGTGACCTTCGGCCCCACCACCTACTACGACGGCCAAGGATTTATGGTGCGGAAGTCGCTGGGGGTGGAAAAGCTGGAAGACCTGAACGGGGCCACCATCTGTGTGATTGCCGGCACCACCACCGAGCTGAACTTGGCGGATACCTTCCGCGCCCGTGGCATTGCCTTTACGCCAGTAACCTTCGACGGCGATGATTCCTCTTTCAACGCCTACGAAGAGGGCCGTTGCGATGCCATCACCAGCGACCAAAGCGCCCTCATCTCCCGCCGGGCCAGCTTGGCTTCTCCCGACGACCACGTGATCTTGCCGGAGGTGATCTCCAAAGAGCCCTTGGGGCCGCTGGTTCCCCACGGAGATGAGAGTTTCTCCGACATTATGAACTGGACGGTCTACGCCCTCTTCTATGCAGAAGAAAAGGGGATCACCAGCGCCAATGTGGACGAGTTCCTCAAGTCCGAGGATCCCGACATTCGCCGCTTCTTGGGCCAGGAAGGCAACCTGGGAGAGCTGCTGGGCCTGAAGCCGGATTGGGTGGTCAATGTCATCAAGGCGGTGGGCAACTACGGCGAGATCTTCGACCGCCACCTGACCCCCTTGGGCGTGCCGCGGGGCTTGAACCAGCCCTACACCAAAGGCGGGATCCAGTACGCGCCGCCTTTCCGCTAATCGCAAATCCGGGAGCCATCGCCCCCCCTGGGACAGGGAGCCCGGTTGGTCAGTACCGGCCAGGGATCCCTTGTTTCCTGTCATACTTTGGATTGTTGCCTGCGCCCCATGACTGCACTGTCTGACCAGCCCCACCTTCGCCCCCCCTGGTGGCGGGATGAGCGTATCCTGAAGCTCTTGCTGCAGGTGGCCTTTGTCGTGGCCGTGCTGCTGGTGTTCGGGATCCTCGCCCAAAATCTCCTCGCCAGCCTGCGCCGCCTGGGCATCAGTTTGGGCTTTCGCTTTCTGGGCAACTCCGCCAACTTTGGGATCACCGAGGGGCTGATCCCCTACGACCCTTCCGAGAGCTACCTGAAGGCGCTGGTGGTGGGGGCGGTGAACACCCTCTGGCTGTCCGCGGTCAGCATTGTGTTGGCGACGGCGATGGGCTTTGTCTTGGGGATCGCCCGCCTCTCCAGCAACTGGCTGGCCCGCCAATTGGCTACCGTCATCACCGAGATCTTTCGCAATGTCCCGGTGCTGCTGATCGTGATCTTCTGGTACCAGGGGGTGATCCTCACCCTGCCGGGGGTGCGCAACAGTCTCTCCATCGGCGGGCTTGTCTTTATCAACCAGCGGGGAGTGAAGCTGCCCGGGTTGGATCCCAGCGGCTGGCTGGTTCCCGCGCTGGCCATTGTAATCGCGGCTGGGTGGGGGATCCGCAAGCTGCTCCTAGTCTGCCGACCCGAGCTGGGATCCCGGCAGCGGAACCTGTGGGTGGCTGCGGGGGTGGCGCTGCTGGCGGTGGCCTGCTGGGTGCTCTTCCCAGAGCCGCCGGTGCGGCTGGATGTCCCGGTACTGGAGCGCTTTAACTTCCGGGGTGGGATCCAGCTTTCGGCGGAGTTTACCGCCATGATGCTGGGCTTGGTGACCTACACCGGCTGCTATATCGCCGAAGTGGTGCGCGGATCCTTTTTGGCCGTACCGCGGGGGCAGTGGGAGGCGGCCCGGGCCGTCGGCCTGTCGGAGCTGCAAACCTTTCGCTTGGTGATTGTGCCCCAGGCCCTGCGGATCATGATCCCCTCGTTGAACACTCAGTATCTCACCCTGATCAAAAACTCCAGCTTGGCCATTGCCGTTGGCTTTTCCGATCTGTTCAACATCAGCAGCACCATCATCAATCAGTCGGGACGTTCGGTGGAGATGTTCGCCATCCTCATGGCCACCTACCTGACCTTTAACCTGGTGGTTTCCTACGGCATGAACTGGCTCAATGCCCGCGTCAAATTGGTGGAGCGCTAACCCATGCCCAGCAGTCTCTCCTCTCCGCTTATAGAAGAAGAAAAGGTACTCCCCCCCAGGGAGAAACAAAGTCCTCTGGCTTGGGTGCGCCGCAACCTGTTCGACTCCTGGCTGAGCACCTTGCTCACCTTGGTCTCTGCCTTGGTGTTGGCCTGGGCAATTTCCCTGTTCTGGAACTGGGCGTTCACCCAAGCCCGCTGGGAAGTGATCCCGGCCAACCTGAAAATCTTTGCCAGCGGCACCTACCCCAGCAGCCAACTGTGGCGGGTGTGGGCGGTGCTGGGGATTGTACTGGCCACCCTAGGGGTAGCGGGGGGGACTTGGGGCGGTGTGCTGCTGCACTACCTCATTCTCTTGGGAGCTGCTATGGGCTTGGCCGCTTTCCTGCCTTTGGGAACCCAGTCGCAGGGGTGGCTGGCGGTTTGCTCTGGCGTCACTTTTGCCGCTATTGCCCTCAGTCGGGGACGGGAATCCTGGCGGCTGGCTTCCATCTGGGTTTGGGCCCTGATCTTGCCCCTCTGTCTGCAGCTGCTGCTGGGCGACCTGGGCCCCCCTTGGCCGGCAGTGCGGGCTGAGCAACTGTCTGGACTGCTGCTGACCTTGATCTTGGCGGCAGCCGCCATGATCATCGGCTTCCCCATTGGGGTGTTGCTGGCGTTGGGCCGGGCCAATCGGGCGTTGCCGGTAATCCGGATCTTCTGCACGCTGGTGATCGAGCTGGTGCGGGGGGTGCCTCTGACCACCATTCTGTTTGCCGCCTGGCTGTTGGTGCCCTTCTTTCTGGGGGGGATCAGCGTCAACCTGATCATCAGGGCGGAGGTGGCCTTCATCTTGTTTACAGCCGTGTACGTGGCCGAGGACGTGCGGGGCGGCCTGCAGTCAATCCCGCTGGGCCAGCTGGAGGCGGCACGGGCGCTGGGCTTGAACCCCTTTCAAGTGACCGCTTTGGTGATTTTGCCCCAGGCACTGCGGGCAGCTGTTCCGGCGCTGGTGAACGAGTTCCTCACCCTCTTCAAAGACACGTCGCTGGTGTTCATTGTCGGCCTCATCGACCTGCTGCAGGCGGGGCGCGTGGTGTTCACCAACCCCAACTGGCTAGGCACCCAGCGGGAAGTGCTGTTTTTTATCGGCCTAATCTACTTCATCTGCTGTTTTGCCATGGCCTATGCCGCCCAGCAGGTGGAAAAGGCGCTGGGCTTGGGCAAGCGCTAGAAATTGCAGCCACTCCCCTTCCCCGTCCCCTCTGCTCAGACCCCAAGACCCCCTTAACAGGCCAGGGCTACATCCCCCTATAGCGGCTCGACAAGTGCTTTTCCCTGGAGAGGGGGCAGCGCTAAGATAGCGGGGAACGTCTCGTTACACCTTGGCCCATGACCCTTGCCTCTGAGACCGAGTCCCCGGAGCAAGCCGCGGCGGCCCCTGAGCCTGGTCGGGTGCGGGATCCGGAGTTTCCCTACGAGGTCGAGATGACCTTGATGGAGCACTTGGAAGAGCTGCGCAGCCGCCTGTTGGCCAGCGTGATCGCGGTGGTGATCTGCATCATCGCCTGCTTTGCCGTGGTGAACCGCATTGTCGCCCTGCTGGAGGTGCCCGCTCGGGGGGTTACCTTTTTGCAACTGGCGCCGGGGGAGTATTTTTTCGTTTCTGTGAAGGTGGCGGCCTACTCGGGGCTATTGCTGGCCACACCCTTTTTGCTCTACCAAATTGCCCGCTTCGTCTTGCCGGGGCTGAGCGTGAAGGAGCGCAAGCTGCTGGGGCCGGTGGTGCTGGGATCCAGCCTTCTCTTTGTGGCCGGCTTGGTCTTTGCCTACTATCTCCTCATTCCGGCGGCGCTTAACTTTTTCATCCGCTACGGCGAAGGGGTGGTGGATCAGGCTTGGTCCATCGACCGCTACTTCGAGTTTGTGCTGCTGCTGTTGTTCAGTACCGGCCTGGCCTTTCAGGTGCCGATTTTGCAGGCGCTGCTGGGGGCGCTGGGGCTGGTGACTGCCGAGCAGATGTTCAAGGGCTGGCGCTACGTGGTTCTGGGCGCGGTGGTGGCGGGGGCCATTCTCACCCCTTCGACGGATCCCCTCACCCAGAGCCTTTTGGCCGGGGCTGTGACGTTTCTATATTTGTTTGGCATTCTGCTGGTGAAGCTCCTTGGCAAATGAGCCGAAGCTGCATGCGCTGATCTTGGCGGCTGGGTTTTCCACGCGGATGGGAGAGCCGAAAGCCTTTCTGCCCTGGAAAGACGGGCAAACCCTGTTGTCTTATCAGATTTTCCAGTGGCGACAGGCGGGGTTTCAACCCTGGGTGGTGCTGGGATCCCAGCATTTGGCGGCAGCCCAACCCCACTTGGCAGGGGCAGAGGTGCTGGTCAATCCGGCTCCTGAGCTGGGCAAGACCCACTCCATTCGGGTAGGGGTGGAAGGGATCCCTGCCGATTTTCAGGTGCTGGCCATTTCGGCGGTGGATCAGCCCCGCCCGGCGTGGATCTACCACAGCTTGCTGGAGTACCATCTGCGCCATCGCGCTTGGGTTACTGTGCCGGTGCATCGAGGGCGACGGGGGCACCCTACCCTGATCGACAGGCGCTTGCGGGAAAAGCTGTTGGATCTCCGAGAAGAAACCCTGGGCCTGCGCCGGTTGTTGCAGGATCTGGGCAGGCGGGTACAGGAGGTGGAGCTCTACACTCCCGAGATCTTCCTGGACTGCAATACCCCTGCCGATATGGAGGCCGCTGCTGCCGGTTGCGACAGCGTTGCCCAGGAGTGAGGGGATCCCCTTCAGCACTTGTCCTGCGACCGGTCGCCTCAGCGGTACCGAGCACTTCGGCGTTGCCCAGCAAGATGTTCTTCCCATTGCTCGTATGAGAAAGGGCCTTTATCCTGCCAGCACCTACGATCCTGCCTGCCCGGTCGGCAGCTACTGGGACAGCACGATAGCAGATCCCGGCTGGCGGCATCCGGCACCTTTGCAGGAGCAGGTGGGCGCGGAGGTGGTCATTGTGGGGGGAGGATTGACGGGGCTATCGACGGCTCTGCACCTGGCCCGCGACCATGGCATTTCTGCCTGCCTGCTGGAGGCGGGATCCCTGGGTTGGGGGGCCTCGGGACGCAACGGTGGCTTTTGCGGGGTGGGGTCGAGCCACCTTACCCACACCCAGATGGTGCGGCGGGTGGGGCTGGCGGAGACGGAGCGCTACTATCGGGATCAATGGCAGGCGGTGGAAACCGTTCGGGAGCTGGCGGCCAGCGAGGGCTTCTCCCTAGAGGCCCAGGGACAGGGCTGCTACGCAGTGGCCCATCGTCCCCAGGCGTGGTCGGAATTGGAGGCCGAGTACCTGATCTATACTCAGGTGGCGGGCTACCCGGCCCAGCTCCTCAACCCCAAAGAGCTGCGGGAACGCGGCTTCAACAGCCAAGAGAACCACGGTGCTTTGCACATCGGGGTGGGGTTTGGCCTCAACCCCCTCAAGCTCACCCAAGGACTGGCCCAAGCGGCCCACCGGTGGGGGGCGAAGCTGTACAGCGGCAGTCCGGTCACGGCCTGGGAAAAGGTGGGATCCCAACACATCTGTCACACGCCGGGAGGAACGGTGCGCGCTCGGCACTTGGTCATTGCCACCAATGGCTACACCCCAGAGGCCCTGTATCCCCAACTGGCGGGATCCCTGTTGCCGGCACTGTCCAACATCCTGGTCACCCGACCTCTGACGCCTCAGGAGCAGAAAGCGCAGGGGTGGTGGGATCCGACGCCGCTCTACGACATGCGGCGGCTGCTGTTCTATTACCGTCTGCTGCCGGATGGGCGCCTGCTGTTTGGGGGGCGGGGCGGCACCCGCGATACCCCGACGGAGCGACAGCAGTTGCGCACTTGGATGACCCGACAGCTCTATCGTCTTTTCCCTGCTTGGGAAGGGGTGGAGATCGAGTACGCCTGGAATGGACTGGTCTGCCTTTCTCGGCAGTTTCACCCCCACATCGGCCCTTCGCCGGCGGATCCCAGCCTATGGTACGGCTTGGCCTATCACGGCAGCGGTGTAGCCACGGCGGTGTGGGCGGGCAAAATGCTGGCCCAGGAGATTGCCGGGATCCCTTCCCAGATGAGCGCTCTGTTTCGCCAGCCGCCCCGCGCTTTCCCTTTGCCCTGGCTACGGCTTCACTATCTGCGGCTGGGGTATCTCTGGTGGCAGTTGACGGATGGATAGCCTCTCCAAGTGTGCGGGGGATCCCTCTGTTCGGCGGAGAAGTCCTGCCCTAGTCTGGTCGTAGTTGGGTGGAAACCATCGCTTGTTGTTGCTCCTGAGGTATCCAGTGCTGCTCACGTCTTGCCATCGGCCTGCTCCAGATCCGTCTCCTCTCGAAGCCCAATCGGCAACCTGTCGCCGTCAACGGCTCTCGCAAGCAGGGCAGCGGCTGGGGTTTGCTCTGCTGCTCAGCCTACCCACCATGTTTTGGCCTTGGCCCCCCGGATTTGCCCAGATTGCCGGATCCCTTCTCAGCCCCTTGGTGGCCGCTTGGATCCGTTCTGAGGTGCAGAGGGTCGATAACCTGCAAGTGCAAATTGTCGGCTCTGACGCCCAGATTTTGAATGGGCAGATCCCTCAAGCCCAGGTGTCGGGAGACAACCTCAGCTATCAAGGCTTTCAGGTCAGCCATCTGCGGCTGCGGGGCCAGGATATTCGCCTCAATGTGGGCGAAGCCATCCAGGGACGGAGCCCACTGCGGCTATTGGCCCCTGTGCCGGTGCAGGTGAGCTTGCGCCTTACCGAGGAAGACCTGAACCGCACCCTCCAGGCTCCCCTCATCCAAGCCCAACTGGCTCAGGCCCAGGTGCAGTTGCCCGTTGGGGGCCAAGTGGTGCCTTTTCTTATCCGCCAGCCTCAGGTCACGCTGGAACAGGGTCGGCTGCGCATCCAGGCTAACCTGACCACTCCCGAAGGGGTGGAAGCGCCGGTGACGGTGCTGACCGGCCTAGAAGCCCAAGGTCCCAACCGGTTGCGGCTGGTCAATCCCCTCTGGGTGAGCGAAGGCCAAGAGATCCCCATCCCCGGCCTGGCCGATTTCCCCATTCAGTTGGATCCCGGCGTGCGCATTGACCGCCTGGAGGTGCAGCCCGGCCAAATCCTCTACGAAGGGATCCTGACCATTTACCCAGAAGTCGCAACCGTGCCGCAGGGATAGTTCGCCTGGGCAGGACGGAGACCTTTCCCGTTCAGCAACGGGTGTGATCGGGATCAATCTCAAAGGGTGTGCCTCTGGGCGAGGATCCCTCTAGCAACCGGAGGGAAAGGGATCTTGCTGGCCGTTTGCGTTGGTGCCCCGTCGGGAACCGCACCGTCCACAAGACGAGAGCGGCATCGACTCCCTTCGGTAGCCGGGCAGGAGTGGTGTATTGAGGTGAGATCATGATCCAGCCATCCAACTGCAAACTCGACCCCTGGGTCGCGGTAGCGGTGCGGAGCACTTGCGGCTGGGCGCTGCCCCTGATCTTGTCGGTCGTTTTTTTGGGGGGCTGTGCTGGCGACCCAGTTTCCACGGTGCCTCTGGACGGCACGGCTGCCGGCACCCGCACGGCCACTCCTGAGGGCCGAACCTTCTCCGATATCTCGCCCGGTCGGGAGCCCCGTCTGAAGCATCTTTGGGCCAGCTTTGTCATCAGCCCCCAGCAATTGCAATCCGCCCGCGAGGCTTCTGTCTCTCTCCATCCGCAGGCCATTTTTCCCTGCACCGACTGCGAAAGCCTGCCGGGATCCCCGCCCCCCACTCCCCCTTCCCGCGCTCTGGGCACCTATCGCCCTGACCAGCTCACCTTCTCCTTCCGGGTTGAGCCCAACGAGACGTCCACCCGCCTCAGGGGTAGCTTTCACCTGGATACCACCACGCCTCTGATCCACCCCGGCGCAGGGGTGCGCTTGGTAATCCAACGGGCTTTCTGGGGGGAAGACCCGCTGGAACCGCTGCCACCTCCCCAGGACTTTCACCCTCAGCAGATCATCCGAGGCCAGTTCCAGGAGCGCAGTTGGATCCTCCCTTTCTCCCTGCCGCATCCCCCTGCCGGTGAGGTCTTGCCGCCGCTGCGGCTGGAGGTTGTTCTCACCTCGCCAATCCCACCTGACTCTGCCCCCTTTCAACGGGGTAGGCCGCTGCCGCCACCTCCGGGCCGGCTATATCACGGGGCTGCTTGGCCGGGCATTCCCACTTGGGATCAGCTCTTGTCCTACCGCCAGGCCATCGGTCAACCCCCCGCCTGGGCAGCCGTGGATCACCTCTGGGATCCCCGCCAGGACTTTCCACAGCAGTTGGCCAGTCGCCTGCGGGAAAGCGGCTCAGTCCCCTACCTGCGCCTGCGGCTAGATCCAGCCCAACTTTCTGCCTTGGCCAATGGGGATCACGATGAGACCTTGCGCTCTTGGGCCCGCGGGATCCAGCGCTTTGCCACCCCCATCATCCTGGCCGTCGTTGTTGGCGACGGGGATCCCGTTCGCGGTAGCGGTGCGGAGTCCTCCCTGCAACAACGGGCCTACCAACACCTGATGCAAACCCTGCGCTCTGTTCGCGTTAGCGGGACGGAGTCCCCGGCCAATTTGCTCTGGGTGGTGGAGCTGGACGGAGAAGATGCAGAGGCCGTGTCCGCCTGGGCTAACTTCCCTGGGATGGACTGGCTGAGCCTACAGGTAACGGGGGATCCCGCCGCTTTTGAACCGCTGTACCGCCGCCTTGAGGCCCTCAACCCGGAAGTGCCTGTGGTGATCCGCGGGCCAGCTCTGGGCTCGGAAGCCTCTCAACCTCTGCTGGCAGCCCTAGAGGCCCAACGCTGGCCTCAGGTGATCGGCTGGAGCTGGACTTTAAGCCCGGACGGGATCCCTCCTGCAGCAGCACAGGATTGGCGGCAGCATCTGCAACAGGGGGATCCCCAGATATGGCTGGGGGAAATGCGGGTGCAGCCCCCGCCCAGCCCCCTTCCCTCGCCCAAGCCTTGAGAAAGGACGACCTGTCTGGAAAAACCTCCCGGAAAAGTCGATAATAAGCCAGCCGTTTTACCTTTCCTTCAGGAATTGTGGCCCTGATCCCCTCATCACCTCCCCTGTCCCGCTTCGCCCAGGCCATCCAGCAGGGGGAATTTCTGCTCACCGCCGAGATCACCCCCCCCAAGGGATCCGACACCAGCACCCTGCTGTCTTTGGCCCAGCAGCTCAAGGGGCGGGTGCATGCCATCAACATCACGGACTCCAACCGAGCCATGGCCCGCATGAGCCCGTTGGCGGCCTCGGTGCTGTTGCATCAGGCGGGTGTTGAACCGATCCTGCAGTTGGCCTGTCGAGATCGCAACCGCCTGGCCCTGCAAGGGGATCTGTTGGGGGCCTCAGCTCTCGGCCTGCGCAATGTGTTGGCCCTCACCGGGGATCCCATCCACATCGGCGATTGCCCCGATGCCCGCCCCGTATTCGATCTGGAGTCGGTGCGCTTGCTGCAGCTTATCCAACGGCTGAACAATGGCCTCGATTGCAACGGCAAACCTCTCCCGGATGGGGGCACGCATCTGTTGCCGGGGGCAGCGGTAGAACCCCAATCGGGCAGCTTTTCCGGCCTGGAGCGGCGCTTCCACCGCAAGCTGGAAAACGGGGCCCAATTTTTCCAGAGCCAGATGGTTACCGACTTTGAGCAACTGGAGCGCTTCATGGATAAGTTGGGCCGTCCCGCCGGCAAGCCCATCCTGGCTGGCATCTTTTTGCTCAAGTCGGCCAAAAATGCCGAGTTTATCAACCGCAACCTGCCAGGAGTGAAGATCCCAGACGGGATTATCCAGCGGCTGGCCAACGCCGCCCACCCCCTCGAAGAAGGGATCCGCATTGCCGCCGAACAGGTGCGTCAGGCCCGCCAGATCTGCCATGGGGTGCATCTGATGGCCGTCAAAGCCGAGCACCTCATCCCCCGCATCCTGGATGAGGCCGGGATCCCTCCCCTGACCCACTAGCTCAAGACCTGCTCCAGCCCGTAGACCAAACCTTTGAGCTGCAGCACCTTGCGGATCCCCAGGATCACTCCCGGCATAAAAGCTATCCGATCCGTGGTGTCGTGTCTCAAGGTGAGGGTTTGCCCCATCCCACCAAAAATGACCTCCTGATGGGCAATCAACCCCGGCAGACGAACGCTGTGAATGGGGATGTTGGGGCCAGAGAGCCCTCCCCGCGCACCGGGGATCAGCTCTTTTTCTTCCACTGAGGACTCCGTCCCGCTGTCGCGAACGGGCGGGTTAAAGGTTTTGCCCAATTGTCCCAGCCGTTGGGCCGTCTGTAGAGCCGTGCCGCTGGGGGCATCCGCTTTGCGGTTGTGGTGCAGCTCGATGATCTCAACGTGGTCAAAATACTGGGCCGCCTGCAGCGCCATCTGCTGCAGCAAAATCATGCCGATGGCAAAATTGGGCGCGATTAAACAGCCCACACCCGACTTGTCCGCCAGATCCCGCAGCCGCTCCACCTGCTCCGGCGTCAGGCCCGTCGTCCCCACCACCGGGCGTACGCCAAAGGCAATGGCCGAGCGAACATGTTCAAAGGCCGACCGAGGATGGGTAAAGTCCACCATCACGCCGCGGTTGCTGCGCTGCGACAACCTCAGCAACTGCCCCGACAAGTCATCGGTAATCTCCACCCCCAGGGATCCCAGGCCCAGCACCTCGCCAATGTCCAAGCCCAATTGCGAGCGGGCCACCGCCCCCACCAACCTCATGTCGGGCGTCTGGGCAACGGCTCGCACCACCTCTCGCCCCATTTTGCCCAAGGCCCCCACCACCAAAACCGGAATGGGGGATGTAGCCGCTCCTGGAGTTGCCAACCCCTGAGAGGGGTCTGCACCACTATCGCGATCGACCGGATCAACCGATGTTGTCACCCGCTGCTGCCCTCATCCAAGCTCTACGCAACAACTGGGAAGGAGAGGGATCCCTGCAGATCCATCACAGCTTCACCTCAATATCTACTCCTGCCGGCAGATCCAGCTTCATGAGAGCATCGATGGTTTTGGAAGAGGGGGAATAGATGTCGATAATGCGCCGGTGGGTGCGGGTTTCAAAATGTTCCCGCGAGTCCTTGTCGGTGTGGGGGGAGCGCAGCACACAGTAGATTCTGCGCCGCGTAGGCAAAGGAATCGGGCCAACCGGCACGGCGTCGGTACGACGAGCCGTATCCACAATTTTGTCGCAGGAAGTATCCAGCAGCCGATGATCGTAAGCCTTCAGGCGGATACGAATTTTCTGTTGAGTCAAGGCAGGCATGGCCGGAGAGCAATCCAGAGAACGGTGGACTCGAAAAGGTCAGCAGGGAAAGTGCTCCGCACCACTGTTGCGACCGAGTTGGTCTGGGGCCGCCAGCACTCAATCCCTGCCGAGAAAAAGCAGCTTACTTCAGGATCTTGGAGACAACACCCGCTCCGACAGTACGGCCACCCTCGCGGATAGCAAAGCGCATCCCCTGCTCAATGGCGATGGGCTGGATCAGCTCCACCGTCATCTTAACGCGGTCACCAGGCATCACCATCTCTGGCTGGGATCCGTCATCAGCCGTGAAGGAAGAGATGGTGCCGGTTACATCGGTGGTGCGCACGTAGAATTGGGGACGATAGCCGGCGAAGAACGGCGTGTGGCGACCTCCTTCCTCTTTCTTGAGGACATACACCTCAGACTCGAAGCTGGTGTGAGGAGTAATGGTCTTGGGCTTGGCCAGCACCATGCCGCGCTCCACTTCGTTCTTCTGAATGCCCCGCAACAGCACACCAACGTTGTCGCCGGCGATCCCCTCATCGAGGGTTTTCTGGAACATCTCCAGGCCGGTAACGGTGGTAGAGCGAGTTTCTCGCAGGCCCACCAGTTCCACCGTTTCGCCCACCTTGATGCGACCCCGCTCGATCCGGCCCGTGGCCACCGTACCCCGACCGGTAATCGAGAAGACATCCTCCACGGCCATCAGGAAGGGCTTGTCCACATCCCGCTCCGGCGTGGGAATGTAGGAGTCTACCGCATCCATCAGCTCATAGATTTTGTCCACCCAAGGATCTTCGCCCCGCTGGGTTTTGGGGTTGGCGGTCATTCTTTCTAGGGCTTTCAGCGCCGATCCTCTAATGATGGGGATGTCGTCGCCGGGGAAGTCGTATTTGGAGAGAAGCTCCCGCACTTCCAGCTCCACCAACTCCAGCAGCTCTGGATCGTCCACCATGTCTGCCTTGTTCAGAAAGACCACCAAGCTGGGCACCCCTACCTGACGGGCCAACAGGATGTGCTCCCGTGTTTGGGGCATGGGACCATCAGCTGCAGACACCACCAAGATGGCCCCATCCATCTGAGCCGCGCCTGTGATCATGTTCTTCACGTAGTCGGCGTGGCCGGGACAATCCACGTGGGCGTAGTGACGGTTGGCAGTCTGATACTCGACGTGGGCGGTGTTGATGGTAATGCCGCGAGCTTTTTCCTCTGGCGCTGCGTCAATCTCATCGTACCTTTTGGCTGTGGCCTGACCCAAAGCAGCCAAGGTGGTGGTGATGGCAGCCGTCAGGGTGGTCTTGCCGTGGTCAACATGGCCGATGGTGCCAACGTTGACATGGGGTTTGGTGCGTTCAAACTTAGCGCGTGCCATGAATCATCACTTCCTTTTTGGTTTCAGTCAGCTACTCATTTCCTTTGTTTTTGGCAATGATGGCTTCGGCGATACTGCGAGGAACTTCCTCGTAGTGGCTGAACTCCATCGTGAAGGTGCCTCGACCCTGGGTCTTGGAGCGAATGTCGGTGGCATAGCCAAACATCTCCGCCAAGGGAACTTTGGCATTGACTTTGGTAATGCCGCCTTCTGTATTCATCCCCTCCATCTGGCCGCGGCGGGCGTTGATGTCCCCGATGACATCCCCCACAAAGGCTTCAGGGACTTCCACCTCGACCTTCATCATCGGCTCCAGCAGGGTAGGGCTTGCCCTGCGAGCGGCCTCCTTCAGAGCCATCGAACCGGCGATCTTGAAGGCCATTTCGCTGGAGTCCACCTCGTGGTAGGAGCCATCCACCAGGGTGGCGCGGATGTCAATCAGGGGATAGCCCGCCAGCACACCGGATTCGCAGGCTTCTCGGATCCCTTGCTCAGCCGGCCCAATGTATTCCTTGGGCACAACGCCACCCACAATTTTGGAAACGAACTCAAACCCTGTACCCGGCTCCGCCGGCTCTAGGTCGATCACCACATGGCCGTACTGGCCACGGCCACCGCTCTGGCGAACAAACTTGCCTTCCACGCGGCTGACCGGCTTGCGAATGGTTTCGCGGTAGGCCACCTGTGGGTTACCAACATTGGCTTCTACGTTGAACTCCCGCAGCATCCGATCCACCAAGATCTCCAGGTGCAGCTCGCCCATCCCAGAGATGATGGTTTGATTGGTCTCGGGATCCACAGACACGCGGAAGGTGGGATCCTCCTTGGCCAGGGCCTGCAGGGCCTTGGAGAGCTTATCGATATCGGCTTTGGTTTTGGGTTCTACAGCCACTGAGATCACCGGCTCTGGGATGAACAGTGACTCCAGGATCACCGGCGCATTTTCGTCGCAGAGGGTGTCCCCAGTAGTGGTGTCCTTGAGGCCCACCACAGCTCCCAGATCTCCTGCCCGCAGCTCATCCACGTCCAAGCGTTCATCGGCCTTCAGCACCACCAACCGCGAAATTCGCTCCTTCTTGTTCTTGGTGGAGTTGAGCACATAAGTACCTTTGGTCAACACCCCCGAGTAGACGCGAATAAAGGTGAGATCCCCGTACTTATCACTCATCAACTTGAAGGCCAGGGCGGAGAAGGGCTCATCGTCGCTGGCACGGCGGGACACTTCTGAGCCATCTGGCAGCACCCCCTTGATGGCCGGAATATCCACAGGCGAGGGCAGGTAATCCACCACTGCATCCAGCAGCATCTGGACTCCCTTGTTCTTGAAGGCAGAGCCACACAGCATGGGCACAATTTGGCCGCTGATCGTGCCTTTGCGCAGACCCGCCATCAAGTCGGCTTCGCTCAGATCTTCTTCGGCGAAGTACTTTTCCATCAGAGCTTCGTCCGTCTCGGCCACTGCTTCCACCAGCTTGGCCCGATACTCTGCCACGAGATCTTTCATCTCCTCAGGGATGGGGGCCGGACGAATGTCTTTGCCGATCTCATCCATATAAATGCGGGCTTGCATCCGCACCAAGTCAACAATGCCGCAAAACCCGTCTTCGGCACCGATGGGCAGTTGGATGGGCACAGCATTGGCCTTGAGGCGCTCCCGGATCTGGTTGTAAACCTTGAGGAAATTGGCCCCCATGCGATCCATTTTGTTGACGAAGGCAATGCGGGGCACATTGTAACGATTGGCTTGCCGCCAGACGGTCTCAGACTGAGGCTGCACGCCGCCCACCGAGTCAAAGACGGCGATCACCCCATCCAGCACCCGCATGGAGCGCTCAACTTCAATGGTGAAATCGACGTGCCCAGGAGTATCGATGATGTTGATGGTGTACTCCGGTGCGCCGGAGAGGGGCTGGGAAGGATTTGCGGGATCCCGCTTAGTCCAACGGGTGGTGATGGCCGCAGCGGTGATGGTGATGCCCCGCTCCCGCTCCTGGGCCATCCAATCGGTGACCGCAGTTCCGTCGTGAACTTCGCCAATTTTGTGCACCAGACCGGAGTAGAAGAGAATCCGCTCTGTGGTCGTGGTCTTGCCAGCATCGATGTGAGCCGCGATGCCGATGTTTCGGACTCGTTCTAGGGGAACTGTGCGTGCCACGTCAACCTCCCAATCCTCGTCGCCCTGCGACTTGGGCAAACTAAAAAATCCTTTACAATTCTAATCTTTTTTGCCGATTTTTCTCCACCTCGCTGGAACTCGGGCTGGGCAGAACAGGGATCCCAAAAGTCTCCACTGCTCCGCCAGGCTAGTTCAGTAGCGGTAGTGGGCAAAGGCTTTGTTGGCCTCGGCCATGCGATGCACCTCTTCCCGCCGTCGAATGGCGCTGCCGGTTTCGTTGGCTGCATCGATCAGCTCATTGGCCAACTTGGCGGCCATGGTGCGACCTGGACGAGTGCGCGAAAAGGTCACCAACCAGCGCAGCGCTAGGGAAGTGCCCCGTTCTCCTCTCACCTCCACAGGCACCTGATAAGTGGCTCCGCCCACCCGGCGGGCTTTCACCTCCACCAGTGGGGTGGCGTTGCGAACAGCATTTTCCAGCAAGGGCAGTGGGTCTTGGCCGGTGCGCTCCCGCACAATGTCCAGAGCTTCATAGAGGATCCTGGCAGCCAGGGATGCCTTACCCCTCATCATCAACTTGCGGATCAGCATGGTAACCAGACGGCTCCCATACTTGGGATCCGGGGGCACATCACGACGAGGGGCACGGTTGCGGCGAGACATAGGAGCTGGGTTGCTTGTTCAGATGGGGATGGCAGAAAGAAAGATGACGAGTGGGATATGGAGGGTTGAGGGTGAGGGCAAAGCTATTTTTTCTTGCCAGCGGCGGCTGGAGCTTGGCCCGGCTTGGGCCGTTTCGCCCCGTATTTGGAGCGGCCTTGTTTGCGGTCTTTGACCCCTGCAGCGTCGAGGGTGCCCCGGATAATGTGGTAACGCACGCCGGGCAAATCCTTAACCCGCCCACCGCGAATCATGACCACAGAGTGCTCCTGCAGGTTGTGGCCGATGCCAGGAATGTAGGCAGTGACCTCAAAGCCGGAAGTGAGGCGAACGCGAGCCACTTTTCTCAGGGCCGAGTTGGGCTTTTTGGGCGTTGTCGTGTACACTCGGGTGCAAACCCCCCGCCGCTGTGGACAAGCCTTCAGGGCAGGGGACTTGGTTTTGCGAGCGGCAACGCTGCGCTCCTCACGGATCAGTTGCTGAATGGTGGGCATGGGCTGGCAGAGAAGGTCACGGCTTAAATTTTAAATTATCCGGTTGAATTATCCGGCGATATTGAATCCTAGCAAGGCGGGATCCCAGCGTCAACTTGGGGATGGACTGCTGGGCTGTTAGCCTGGCCGAGTCTGAATTTCGGCCTCGTTCCCCCCTTGCCTCAGCTTTTTAGGAGACTCTGCACACCAGAAAGGATCCCTAGCAGACGATGGGCTGGTTAGATTGGTGGATTGTGCCTCCATGTCCGCTTTGCCGGCGCCCTGCCAAGGCCGTGTTCTGTCAAGACTGTCAAAGGCGGTTGCAGGCGGAGCGCCTTGCCACTTGGCCAGTCACCACCTCGCCTTGGCCACTTTACGCCTGGGGGATCCACCGGGGGGCGCTGCGCAGGGCCATCTATTGCCTGAAGTACGAAGGACAACGGCGCATTGGCTCGGTTTTGGGAGAATGGCTCGGATCCCGCTGGGTGGAAAGCCGACAGCCGTCTTCAGGCTCCCGTAGGGCCTATGGCTTGGACTATACGGTGGTGCCCATCCCGCTTCATGCGGAGCGCCTGCGGCAACGGGGCTACAACCAAGCCGCCTTGATCAGCCAAGCCTTTTGCCAGCGGACAGGTCTGAGACATTGGCCTGAGGCTCTGGTGCGGGTGCGGGCCACAGCGGCTCAACATGAGCTCAACCCGCTGCAACGACAGCACAACTTGGCCGGGGCCTTTGCCCTGAAACAAGTTCCGGCCACACCGGTGTTGCTGGTGGATGACATCTACACCACCGGCTCTACTGTGCAAGCCGCCCAGCAGGTATTGGCCGCTGCCGGGATCCCGGTGGCCGGAGTAATTGTCGTCGCCCAAACCCCAAAAGCCGCCTCTCCAGACTGGCCCGGAACCCTAGCCCCTATCCCGCCTCCAGCAAATTAAAGGCCGTAACAAACATAAAGTCACAAAACTCGCGCACCAAGTTCGGATCCCGCCAGCCCTTGCGGGTTTCCTCCCGCAGCACTTCCAGGGCCTGTTCGGCGGTCAGGGCCGGTTTGTAGGGGCGAGGGGAGATCAGAGCGTCGAAGATGTCGATCACCTGAAAGACGCGGGCCAACAGGGGAATCTCTTCGCCTGCCAGCCCATCCGGGTAGCCGCTGCCATCCCAACGCTCGTGGTGGTGGCGGATGATCGGCAGCACATCCTGCATGGTGCGCAAGCCCCGACAAATGTCTTCGCCAATCAAGACGTGGGATTTCATGATCTCCCATTCTTCCGGGGTATGCTTGCCCTGCTTGCACAAAATCGCATCCGGGATCCCGACTTTGCCGATGTCGTGCAGGTAGCCGCCCCAGCGCAGGGCCTTGATCTGTTGACGAGACAGCCCCAAGTAACGACCAAACTGTTCCCCCATGGCCACCAAGCGTTCGCAATGGTCACCCGTGATGGGATCCCGACTTTCCACGGCGCGGGCAATGGCAAACAACACCTTGGCGGCGTGATCCAGATCTTCGTTCAAGCGCTTTTGGTGGATGGATGAGCGTACCCGCGCCAGCAGCTCCACGTGATCGAAGGGCTTGGTCAAAATGTCGTCGGCCCCCACCTGCATCCCCATCAGGCGATTGGAGCGGTCGGTCAGGGCTGTAATCAGCACAACGGGGATCAGGCGGGTCAGCTCATTGGCCTTCAGTTGCCGGCAGACATCGAACCCGCTCATGTTCGGCATCAGCACATCCAACAGCACCAAGTCTGGCCGAAGCCGCTCCACAGCCTCCAAAGCCTCTTCGCCGTTGGTGGCCTCGCTCACACGGAAGTGGGCTGACCGCAACAGCTCACCGATGTAGAGGCGGCTGCTGGCCTGATCGTCCACCACCAAAACATGATCCGCCTCCGCCAGCTTCGGGTTTAGACGGGGAAAGGGGGTGTGAGTCAGGCGGGAGTTCATGGCGGCCAAAATCTAGTCTTGCATCGAGTACGAGCTTTCCCCCTCAGCCGGATTCGGCGCAACCCCACAGGGGATCCCAGTCCAAACACTTGGCGGTAGGATGCCAACAAACTCAAACGGCATCCCTCAGCCCTCGTATCTAGACACACTCTACACCCAGGTTTTTAAGACTGTACTCCGCAACTTCGCTGAACCTACTGCCCTCTTTGCAGGGCTGCCTGATGGGGATCCACATTGAGAAACACGGTGGCATCTCCCTCGACGCGGATGATGCGCAAACGGGGCAGCGAGCCCGTCGGGTTTTGGATGCGCTCTTGCAGCTTCTCGTAGAACAGCAGATCCGCCAGTTGCGCGTTCTGCGCTGCCGCTTGTCCTTTCAGCTCAATGGCCCGCTGGTTGGCCGCCGCCAAGATCAGCAGCCGCTCGGTCTCTTTTTCCTGAATTTGCGCCCGCACTGCCGCCGTTTGTGCTGTAATCGAGGCCACCTGTTTGCGTTCAATCGAGTCTCTTAAGGCTTGTGGGAAATCGGGGTTGCCCAGAAACAGGCCCTCCACCTGCACCAGAGGCAGGGTTTGGCCATCGCGGTTGACAGTAGGCATCTCTTGGCGAATCAAGTCCAGCGCTCGTTGTTCGATGGCAGCCCGCTGGCTTTTCCGGTAAAAGTCTTCCGAATTGAAAGAGGCGGAGATATCCCGGATTTTGGAGCGCACCACCGGCACCACCACCGTGGAAAGATAGTTCTCGCCGATGCTGGCGTGCAGCTCATCCAAAGTGGCGAGGTTGGGCTTGAGGGCAATGGCTACATCGATGGCAAAGGCTTGCCCATCGGCGGTGTTCACGGTGATGGCGTTGCTGATGGCATTGGCCGAGGCGGGGTCGTTGGTAAACTCCCAAACGCGGGTGAGCACGGTGTAGGTGATCGGCGTTTCGATCCCTGGAATCCGGAAGATGACCCCCGGCAATTCTACCCGCCCCTTTTGCAGCCCGGAAAAGGTATTGAACACTACAGTGGCATGTCCGGGCAAAGTGACGTACAGGCAAGCGCGGAGCACTCCCAGGGCCGCCAAGACGGCGATCCCTCCCGCGGTCAGCCAACCGGCTCTGCTGTGGGGTGCTTCTCCTGTTGGATACATGGCGGCTGCTCCCGTTTTAGGGTCGGTGAGAAGAGCTGAGGAAATTGGGGACAGGCTAAAAGGATTGATTTCCTAATTGAGTTATCTATTTGGTGATCAAAGTTTCCAGACGGGATCCCAGTACCGCGGCTTTGACCACCTCTAGATACTGCGGATTTTGGGTGAGGGCCTGTGCTTTGGCTCTCAATTGACCGGCTTCTGCCTCCGCTTGAGAAATGATGGCGCGGGCATCTTGGCGGGCCTGCTCGATCTCAAATTGCTTTTGCGCCAGTTGATTTTCGGCAATGGTCTTTGCCTCAATGGCCGCTACAAAATCAGGATCGAAATCCACATCCCGCAGCAGAAAATCCAAAACCTCGATGCCGTATTCCTTCAGCAGAAGAGCCACCCGTTCGCGGATTTGGCCCTGGAGCAGCGGGCGCTCCGTGGAATACAGAGCCTGGGCAGAAAAGCCGCTGGTCTCATTCAGAATGACCGACCGAACAATGGGAGCGATGCGATCCAGGTAATTTTCCCCCAGTTGCGTATAGACCTTGGGGGCGTCCACAATGCGAAACTGCAGCGTCGCCTCAGCCGCAATCTGCTGCCCATCCTGAGAAAGGGCCACCAGCCGCGGTGCGTAGGCGGTCGGGTCGTTGTCTTTCCATGTCAGAGCTTGGGTTTTTACATCAAAAATCACCGTGCGAGAGACAAAAGGCGGCACCCAATGCAGACCTGGCTGCAAAGCCATCGGGCTCACCCCCCCTCCCCAGGTGAACACCACCATATTTTCTCCGTTGCCCACCAGTCGCAGCGGCCTGCCCATCGCCACTAGGATCAACACGGCTCCGGCAAGGGTGGCCTTGGGCAACCAGCGACCAACTCGCCTTTCCCAACCTTCTGCTCGCATCTCCCCATCTCCTGCGCATGCAGCCATTCTCGCGGCTGTGGGGAAATGAGGCTGAGAAATCGCCGCTATCTTTTAAGTTTTCTCCAGGGATCCCGCGAGAGATCCCGCGCTTGCTCGCCCACTGTTCTCAACGATGTCGAGAACTCTACAAAGTTTACAAAAGATTACTTCATACTTTGCAAAGACCCGTGACAGACAAGCGAAAAGGGAAGAAGATTAAAACATAATAAAGATTTGGGTTGCCGTTCATGCTACCTACTGTCGACTACGAGCGGCGAGACATCCAGGTGCCACCCTCGTGCATTCCCGCTGCCGCCCAGGCCTTGATCCGGCAGGGGGTATCCATCTGCTGGCGGGAAGAGAGCCTGTCTGCCCTAATTCGTCTCGGATCCAAAGGCGCCGCCGACCGGGCCGCCATTTTGCTGGTGGAAATGAGCCTCATGGGCCAACCGGAAGAGCTAAAAAACTGGCTGGAGATGTGCTGGCAACTGCCCGCTTGTCTCAGGGAACCGCTGCAGGTGTAGGATAAAGGATCACTGCAGTTCAAGAGCCTGCCTCGTCGAGGAGAAACTGGCTGCCGTAGCCGGTAACGATGCGGGTTCCATCTTTGAGGATATGAATTTCCACCTGGTCACTGGCCCAATTAAGCTGGTTTTGCAAGGCGGGGTTGAAGACGTGCACCCGCTGGTTGCGGGAAGAGACCAGCGAGTGGGGGGAGTGAATGGCCTGAGATTGGAGATAGGGGCCGTCCACTAAAATATCCAGCTCTTGCAGCAGCTCCTGGGCGCCGGGAGGAGCTTGGGGGGAGTGCAACTGTTCTAGGGTAAAGCCGGTAAAAGACATCACTGTCAGCCCTTTGGCCTTGAGAAGCCGCGCCAAGCTGGCCAGGGCAGGAGCCTGCCAGAAGGGTTCCCCGCCGGAGAAGGTTACCCCTTGATTTTTGGGGTTGCTTAGGATTTGGGCTGCTAGGTCGGTCACGCTCACCAGTTGATGGATGACAAACGGCCAGGAAGCCGGGTTGAAACAGCCTGGGCACTCCCGCAAGCAGCCCTGCACCCACACCACCGCACGGCAGCCCGGCCCATTCACTTCCGACTCGTCCACATACCCCATCAGGTTGAGATAGCCGGGAGGAATCTGGGCCAGAAAGCTCAGCGCCATCTCTGCCTTGGACATGGATCACCCGCTGCAAAACCTCTTGAGGCTATTCTTAGCCTAATTGGCAGCTATGCTCATAAGGCAGTCATGAATCAATAATTAACGCTTGAGAACGATTGAGGCTCGTAGTTGCAAAAACAGGATAACTGGGAGGCTGCTGAGAAAGCTGCCTGGTCTGGAAACCGGCCCTACTCCAATTGCGCCCTCAGGGTTTGCACTCCCCGTCGCGACCAGCTTACCGCTCCAGACCGATCGGCTACGTAGAGGGGCCGTTGTTTTTGCCGAAACCAGGTGGCCGCTGCCTCGCTGACAGGGCCAGAGCTGATGCCCGCCTGCACCTGAAAGCGCTCCAACAGATCCAGAATCAGGGATCCCCCGTCCCACCACAGCCAGTCGATCTGGGCCGGCATCAGTGGGGATCCGGTTAGCTCGGCTTGCACATGGGTGCCGGCAGAGCCCAGCAGCAGCCAATGGGATCCCTCAGCCTCCAGTGTCAACACCAGGGGATTGGTGTAGACAGCTTGCAGCCGCAGCCGATCCGAGAAAGGCATCCGATCGCCTGGCTGCAGCACCTGATAGGGGATCCCGGCAGCTTGCACAGCACTGAGGGAGCGCAGGTAACTTTCGGAAGCCGCATTAGCCCCTCCCCCATCCCAGAATTGCCCAATCGCGTTGGCGGGACGTACTCCTTTGGAGAAAGCCGACAGCAGGATCTCCCAGCCGCCATTGGCAGAGCCGACAGAGGTCATGGCCACCGCCCCGTCCAGACGGCGCAGGCCCCGCTGCCGCAAAAAGGGCACTACTGTGCGTTCTGCCAAACGGGGATCCCCGCTGTTGAGCAAGAGGTGGCGCCCTTCCGCTTGAATGGCCAGGATGGGAATTCGTCCACTGGCCAAGGCGGTAATTTGGACCGGCGGCCCCGGCCACATCCTTGGACCCAGGAGGATGGCGGCCATGATCAGGGCTGTGCCCTGCCAGCGGAAGGCCTGTCGCCACCGCGGCCAAAAGGTTAGGGCCACCAGCGCCCCGTAGAGGAGCAGGCACTGGAGCAGGGAGACCCGGCCTGTGTAGTAGGAACTCAGAGGCCAGCTGGCCATCCAGTTCACCCAGTTGATTAAAGGCATGATCAAAAACGTCAAGGGCCGGGCCAGCAGGGATCCCAGCCCCGGCCAGAGCAAAGCCCCAAACGCCACCCCGAACCCCGCCACCAGCAGCGGCACTAGCAGAATCAGCAGCAGCGGGTTGGCCAGCAGCGAGTAGGTGGGGATGCGGCCAAAGATGGCCACTTGCAGCGGCAAGGTCCAGATCTGGGCTGCCAGCGGAACGGCCAAGGCGGTGGCCACAGCCGGAGGCAAAAAGTCCAGCCGGGAAACAATTGGGGCTGTTCCGACCAGCAGGCCCAGGGTGGCGGCAAAGCTGAGCTGAAACTCCAGGTCTGTAATCCACAGCGGCTCGTAGATTAAGAGCAAAACTGCCGCCACCAGTAGCGTCCCCAGGGGATTGAGCTTCACCTTTCCTTCCAGGCGCGGCTCCGTCAGCACCACCATGGCTGCTGCCCCCATCAGTGCTGCCCGCAACACCGAAGGGCTGAACCCCGTGAGGGCGGTATAAAGCCCCAGCACCGCCAGGATGCTCCCCTGCTGCAGGCGCACCGCCAACCGCCGTGTTAGGACAAACACCACCCCCACCAACAGCGACACATGGAACCCAGAGGCGGCCAGCGCATGGGCCATGCCGATTTCCCGGAAGGCATCCTGCAAGTCGAAATCCAATTGGGCGGCCCGGGATCCCAGCACCAAGGAAGCCAACAGATTCCCCTGCCGCTCCCCCAATCCAGCAACGAACGCCTCTCGCACCCGCCGCCGCAACACCCAGCCCCCCCAACCTCTTCCCCCCGGCTGCAGGATCACCTCGCGAGCGCTGAAGCCGGCAAAAGCCCCCTGGCGCTGCAGGTAGGCTTGAAAATCAAAGCTGCCTGGGTTCAAGGCCGGACTGGGAAGGTACAGGGATCCCGTCAGGCGCACCCGTTGGTTGGGGTGGAGATCCTTGTCCTGGAGGGCCTCAGGGCCGGTGGTGACGTAGAGCTTGCCGCTGACCTGGCGGGCCGTGGAGTCGGCGTTGAGCACCTGCTCTGCTCTCAGCCAAAATTGCCGCCGTTCGCTGCGGGTGGGACGAGGTTCCGAGAGGACGGTGCCCACCAAGTTCATCTGCTGCTGGGGGGCCAACAGGCTGATATCCGTCGGCCCGGGAAAAGGCTGCCGCCAACCCAGGTAATTCCAAGCCAGACACCCCACCAGACCCATCGCCAGCCAAGTGCGGGCCAGACGCGGTTGCCGCCGGCACAGCAGGGATCCCGCCAGCCCCAATCCCAGCAGGATTCCCCAGCCCCACCCGGCAGCCTGGGGCCAAGCCCGCACCAGCAGGCCCAAGATCCAGCCCAACCCCAGCAGATAGGTTCTTTCCATGTGCCGCAGACCCGTCTGCCCCCCACTGTACCGATGTGGTCAAGCGGGATCCATTGCGTTGTCTTAACCTTGCTCGCCTGCCGAAAGAATTGTATTAAAGGATACTCTTTCTCGACCTTGGCAAAGGGAGTGTAGATTAGGGCTGGTCGCGCCAGCGGGATGTAGTCCTTGGCAGTTTCCTGCGCCGGCATCCTGAAAACGACCCTAAAACGACCCTAAGTTATCTGTCCCCTTCCCCGCTGTTTCCCCTAGACCCTATGCGCATCCGATCCATCCGCGTTCTCAGTGGCCCCAACTACTGGAGCATCCGTCGTCATAAGCTGATTCAAATGCGGCTTGATCTGGAAGACTTGCAGGAGCGACCCACCAACACCATCCCGGGTTTCAAAGAAAGGTTGGAGGCCCTGTTGCCGGGACTGTGGGAACACCAGTGCTCCCGCGGCTGCTATGGGGGATTCTTGCAACGGGTGGAAGAGGGCACCCTCATGGGCCATGTGGTGGAGCATGTGGCCTTGGAGCTGCAGACCCTGGCCGGCATGAAAGTGGATTTTGGCCGCACCCGCGAAACCTCCACCCCCGGCACCTACAACGTGGTGTTCGAGTATCAGGAGGCAGAGGCCGGGCGCTTTGCGGCCAAAGCTGCAGTCTACCTCTGTCAGGCTTTGGTGGACGGAGAAGACTACCGCCGCGACCTAGAACTGGACATTCAAGAGTTGCGAGAGATCCGAGAGAACGTCCGCTTCGGCCCCAGCACCCAAGCTTTGCTGGACGAGGCCGCCCTGCGCGGGATCCCCTATCTGCGCCTCAACAAGGGATCCCTGGTGCAACTGGGGTACGGCGTCTACCAAAAGCGCATCGAAGCCACCACCACTGAAAAAACCAGCATCATTGCCGCCGACCTGGCCGCCGACAAGCGGGCCACCAAAGAACTGCTGCAGGACATGGGGATCCCGGTGCCCAAGGGCTATACGGTGCGTCGCCGCAGCGAGTTGGCAGCCACCATCGAGGATATCGGGGGCTTTCCGGTGGTGATCAAGCCCCTTAACGCGAACCACGGCAAGGGCATCACCGTCAACATCACCAGCCTGGAAGCCGCCGAGATCGCCTACGATGCCGCCAGCCAATACTCCGATGTGGTGTTGGTGGAAAAGCACCTGGTGGGGGATGACTACCGACTGCTGGTGATCAACAACAAGCTGGTGGCTGTGGCCAAGCGGATCCCAGCCTATGTGGTGGGAGATGGCCGCTCCACCATTCAAGAGCTGATCGACGAAGTCAACAGGGATCCGCGGCGGGGGTTTGGCCACGAAAACGTGCTGACCCAAATTAGCGTTGATGACATGACCCTGCGTATCCTCGAAAGCAAAGGCTACACCCTGGATACGGTGCTGCCCAAAGGAGAACATTGCACCCTCAAATCCACCGCCAACCTGAGCACCGGCGGCATCGCCGTCGATTGCACCGATATCATCCATCCCTACAACGCCTTCATTGCCGAACGGGCAGCTCAGATCATCGGCCTGGATGTGGCGGGTATTGACCTCATCTGCCCGGACATTGCCCAGCCCGTCAACGAAACCGGGGGCGGCATTGTCGAGGTGAACGCTTCTCCGGGTTTGCGCATGCACCTGGCCCCCAGCGAAGGGATCCCGCGCAATGTGGCTGAGCCCATCATCGACATGCTCTTTCCCCCCGGCAGCCACACCCGCATCCCCATCCTGGCCGTCACCGGCACCAACGGCAAAACCACCACCACCCGCCTGATCGCCCACATCCTCAAAGGCATCGGCAAGCGGGTCGGCTTCACCACCACCGACGGCGTTTACATCCAAAACCATCAAATTGCCAAGGGAGACATGACCGGCCCCCACAGCGCCCGCCTGGTGCTCAGGGATCCCACCGTAGAAGTGGCGGTGCTGGAAACGGCGCGAGGCGGCATTTTGCGAGAGGGGCTGGGGTTTCCGGAATGCGATATTGGCGTGGTGCTCAACGTAACCTCAGATCACCTGGGGTTGGGGGATATCGAAACCCTAGAAGACATGGCCCGCGTCAAATCCGTCTTGGTGGAAGCGGTACACGAGCGGGGCTACGCTGTCTTGAATGCCGATGATGGTCTGGTGGCCGCCATGGCCGCCAATGTCAAAGCGACAGTGGCCTATTTCAGCATGAACCCGGAAAATCCCCTCATTCAAAAGCACATTGCTTCCGGGGGCACGGCGGCTGTTTATGAAGAGGGCCACATCTCAATTTTGAAACGGGGCTGGAAACTGCGCATCGAAGATGTCAGCAACATTCCCCTCACCCTCTCCGGCAAGGCCAGCTTCATGATCCAAAATGTGCTGGCCGCTACTTTGGCAGCCTTCCTGCACGGGGTTTCCATCGACGACATCCGCATGGCGCTGGGCACCTTCACCAGTTCTGTAGCCCAGACCCCCGGTCGCCTCAACTTGTTTGATGTAGGGGGCTACCAGGTGTTGGTGGACTATGCCCACAACCCAGCAGGTTACGAAGCCATTCAAAGTACCCTGGAGCGCTGGGATTGCCAACGAAAAATTGGGGTTATCGGCGGGCCTGGGGATCGGCGCAACAGCGACCTACGAGAGCTGGGAGTCTTGGCAGCGCGCATGTTCGACCGGGCCATCGTCAAAGAAGATGATGACCGGCGAGGACGGGAACCAGGCGAGGTGGCCGCCCTAATCCGGCAGGGTTGGGAACAGGAAAAGGCAGGGGATCGTCTGCAGGAAATCTTGGATGAGGCTACTGCCATCGAAACCGCTTTGGAAAAGGCCGAACCTGGAGACCTGGTGGTGATCTTTCCGGCAGATGTGCAGCGCACCATCCAGATCATCACCCGCTTTCAAGACAAGCTCAATCCCAAACCCAGTTACCGTGGCTCCTCCTACAGCATCGGCCCAGATTTGATCTCCCCCAGCCCTGACGTCAAACTGTCTTAGGCTGGCTGCCGACAACTCCAGAGTGCTCTATGGCCTCCATTCCTGGACAGACATCGAGAATTGAGTGGGCGGAGGTGACCCATAAGTCCTCGGCGGCGATATCCTAAGTTTAGGCTGGCGGGGGCGGGTGACTTGTCTTTTGGGAAGCAGCAGGTGTTCGGCTCATGGGATCCTCGGCTTTTCAGAAGCCTTAACCGTTCTAAAAAAGTCTGAGGGATGGCAGACAGAACTTTGGGGATCCCAAAAGGTCTAAAGACTCCGTCCCGCCGACGCGATGGGAATGTCGTTAGGGTAGTTGTGAATTTGGCAAGGAAAACAGCTCATGGACAGCGCTCTGCTTCAAGCGGCTCGCCAGATTTATCAATTTCATCTGCAGCATCGACCGGAAGTGCTGGAGCAACCTCCGCGGGGGGTAGTTATTCACCGCCGTACCCTGCGAGGGGATCTGATCTTTTCCGAGTTCCCCATCCTGCTGCCCCAGGAAACTTTTATTCCGCTGCAGCAATTGGAGCCGCTGCGGTGAGGCACAAGGAGCTACGCTGACAGAGTAGATCCTTCCTTTTTCTGCCTTTAGGGACTCCGTCCTGCCGACGCGATGGGAATGGCTGCCATGCTCGAGATTCTCCCCTACTGCACAACGCTCACATGATGTGGCTGAGCATGATGTGGCTGAGCAGCGCCGACGCCAACAGAATCTGGGAGCTGCGCCTGTTGGCCTGGGTGCTGGTACTGGTGCTGGGGGCCTGTGTGGGCAGCTTCTTGAACGTGGTGGTCTATCGCCTGCCGCAGGGTCTTTCTCTGCTCCATCCCGGATCCCATTGTCCAAGCTGCAAGACGCCGCTGGGCCCCACGGAGAACATTCCCATCCTAGGCTGGTTGTTGCTGCGCGGTCGCTGCCGCCATTGTGGAGCGCAGATTAGCTGGCGCTACCCTGCCGTTGAGGCGTTGACAATGGGCCTGTTTGCCCTCAGCATCGGCGCTTTGGGGTTTTCTGCCCAAGGGATCCTCACCTGCATCTTGTTGAGCTGGCTGTTGGCCCTGGCGCTCATCGATCTGGATACCTTTTTGCTGCCGGAGGAGCTGACCCGTTCAGGCCTGGTGGTGGGGCTTTTGGCCCGCCTGGCTCTGCCGTGGCTCCAGGGATCCGGATCCCTGGCCGCTACAGGCCTGTCACTGGTGGAAGGGATTGCGGGAGCTGTGCTGGGCCTCTGGCTGCTGGAGGGCATTGGCCTCTTGGCCCGTTGGGTCTTGGGGCGGGAGGCTATGGGCGGGGGAGATGGCAAGCTGTTGGCCCTGATCGGCATGTGGTTGGGCTGGCAGGGGGTGGTGGTGGCCCTTCTTTTGGGTTCCGGGTTTGGCCTGCTGGCTGGCTTGCTGGCCATGACCAAGGGGCGGGCCCGCCTGGGAAAGCCCATCCCTTTCGGCCCCTACTTGGCTATGGGCGGAGGGGTAGCCGCTCTAGCCGGATCCCAACTGGTGGAGGGCTACCTGCGCTGGCTTGACCTGGTGGGGTAGAGCTACCCTGCCCCCCTCCCCAGGAGAGAGAGGGGTAGAGATGCCCGTTCGGGCCAACTTAGGACAGGGAGAACTCTCTACTCCACCCCCTCGATCCGGTCTTCCACTTCCTGGTACAGCTCCTGCAGACGCTCGATATTGGCCTGGGAAGTCTGCCAGTAGCCACGCCCATGCACCTCCAGCAGGGATCCGACAATGCGCCGGAAGGAGTGGGGATTGAGGTTCATCAAGCGCTGCCGCATCGCCTCGTCCTTGATGAAAGTCTCGTTGGTTTCCTCGTAGATCCAGTTGTCCACCGCGCCTGCCGTGGCCGACCAGCCCGAAGTGTTGACCAACCGCTTGGCGATCTCCCGTACCCCTTCGTAGCCGTGCTTGAGCATCCCCTCATACCACTTGGGGTTGAGGAGCTTGGTGCGGGCGTCCAGACGGATGGTTTCGCTCAGGGTGCGGATCTGGGCGTTGGGGGTGGTGGTATCTGCCATGTAGGCCGAGGGGGCCTTGCCGTCGGGGCGCAGGCTTTGCACCAGCTTGGTGGGATCCGCGTCGAAGTAGTGGCTGACATCCGTCAAGCTGATCTCCGAGGAGTCCAGGTTCTGGAAGGTCACATCCACCGTTTTCAGGCTGGCCTCGAAGAGCTGTCGCATCTGCTGGTTAGGCAGATTCGAGCCAAATGCAAAGGACTTGCGGGATAGGTACATCTCCCGCAGCTCGCTTTCATCTTCCCAAGAGCTGTTTTCCACCGCCAGGTTGATGTTGGCCGAGTAGGATCCGGAAGCGTTGGAAAAGACCCGCGTCGCCGCCTGTTCCAGGGTCAGCCCCAGCTCTTCTGCCTGCTGCAAGGCGTGCTTGCGCACGAAGTTCAGCTCCGGTGGCTCCACCGCTGCGGCCGCCAGCTTCACCGCCCGGTCGATCAGGTCCATCTGGTTAACAAACAGATCCCGGAATACCCCAGAGCAGTTCACCACCACATCAATGCGGGGACGGCCCAGTTCCTCTAAGGGGATTAACTCCACCTTGTTCACCCGCCCCAGGGCATCGGGTTTGGGTCGCACCCCCAGCAAACACAGCACCTGCGCCAGCGACTCCCCGTAGGTCTTGATGTTGTCGGTGCCCCAGAGCACCACCGAGATGGTTTCCGGGTACCGGCCACCGTTACTGCTCATCTCGCGAGCCAGCAGCCGTTCCACCACCATCTCCGCCGACTGGATGGCGGCTGCCGTGGGGATGGACTGGGGATCCAAAGCGTGGATGTTGCGCCCTGTCGGCAACACATTGGGGTTGCGGATGGGATCCCCCCCCGGCCCCGGCGAAATGTACTCCCCTTCCAAGGCCCGCAGCAGGGATCCCAGCTCTTGGTCGGCGGTAATTTGCTTGAGGCACTCTTCCAGGAACTCAAACAAGGGCTTCAAAAGATCCGGATCCACCTGGGGGTAGCCCGCTTCTTTTAGGACTGCCAACCAGGGGGCTTGCCGGCCCATGTTGAAAAAGTTGAGCTTGGCCACCCGCGCGACCCGGCCCTGGGCATCGGTCTGCTCCTGCACCAGCGCCGCCACCGCCTTCTGGCAGGCCTTGTTGATGCGATCCAGCAGCTCCGTATCCGCCAGGTGTCCTCGATCCCGGTTGCGGTAGATCTCATCGATATCCCGGCCCAGGCTTTGGGCGAGAATGCGGGGCAGGCCGAGGATCCCTTCTTCGGGGCGGTCAATGCTGGCAATGCTCACCAGGGTGGCAATCGCCTCTTCGGCGGTGGGGGGCGCTCCAATGACGTGCAGACCACAGGGCAACAGCCGCGACTCGATCTCCATCAGCTGGGCGTAGAGCTTGCCCACCACCCTGTCCCGCTCTTCCAAGCTCAACTGGGCGGCGTCCCCCTGGGGCAACTCCACATCCTTGTCCAGGTTCACCAGCCGCGCCTTGTCGCAGATGGCGTTGACGATGGCGATGCCCCGCGCCCCCTCCCGCAGGGTTTGGTAGGAGCCGATCATCTCCCGCAGCTCTTGCAGCCCCTTGTAGAGGCCCGCGTTTTCCGCCGGCGGCGTCAGGTAGCTGATGGTGCAGGCGTAGCCCCGCCGCTTGGCAATAGTGGCCTCACTGGGGTTGTTGGCGGCGTAGTAGTACAGGTTGGGCAGGGATCCAATTAGATTATCCGGATAGCACTCGCCTGACATGCCGATCTGCTTGCCCGGCATAAACTCCAGGGATCCATGGGTGCCAAAGTGCAGCACCGCATCCGCCCCCCAAACTTTCTCCAGGTAGGTGTAGTAGGCAGCAAAGCCGTGGTGGGGGCTGGCTGACCTGGAAAAAAGCAGCCGCATGGGATCCCCTTCATAGCCGAAGGTGGGCTGCACCCCGATGAACACATTGCCAAAGTGCTTGCCGTAGATCAACAGATTTTGCCCATCGGTATTCAGGTGCCCCGGCGCTGGCCCCCAGTATTGCTCGATGGCTTTCACGTAGGGTGTCAGCGCCTCGTACTCCCGCACCGACAGTTTGGCGGCCACATTCAGCTCCGGGCTGGCGTACTGGGCCTGGGGATCGTGCAGGATGGACTCCATCAGCTCCTGCGGGGTTTTGGGCAGCAAGGACTCCGTCCCGCTGTCGCGAACAGAGCCGAGGTCATAGCCGTTGTGGGCCAGGGCCTGCATCACCCGGTGAATAGAGGCAAATACATCCAAGTAGGCTGCTGTCCCCACATTGCCTTTGTCCGGTGGGAAGCTGAAGACGGTGATGGCGATCTTCTTCTCCAGCTTGGGCTTGCGCCGCAAATTGGCCCATTTAATGGCCCGCGCCGCGATCAGCTCGATCCGATCCTGCATTGCGTGAGCTTTGCCGGTGGCCGCGTCCCGCCCTGAGAGGATGATGGGATCGATGGCCCCGTCCAGCTCGGGAATGGCAATCTGCAGAGCCACCTGCACCGGGTGCAGCCCCAGGTCGCTGGCAGCCCATTCCTCCGTCGATTGAAACACCAAGGGCAGCGCCACCATGTAGGGGCGATTCAGCCGTTGCAGCGCTTCCACCGCCTTGGGGTGATCCTGCCGCGCCGGCCCTCCCACCAGGGCAAACCCGGTTAGCGACACGACCACATCCACAATGGGCGCTGTCTTCTGCGCGTTCCAGAAAAACTCGTTCACTGGCTTGGAGAAATCTAGACCCCCGGCAAACACCGGCACCACTCGCGCCCCGCGCGACTCCAGCTCTTGCACCATGGCCACATAGTGGGCATCATCCCCCGTCACCAGGTGGGTGCGCTGCAGCACCAATCCCACGCAGGGAGCCAAGGGATCCTTCACGTCCTGCGGCAGATCCTCGCGGGCGTTGTACCAATCCAAATACTCCGCCAGACTGGCAAACATCTGCGGCGCCAAGGGGTGCCAAATGCCCATCTCCAAGTAGGTGACCGGCTCGGCAAACTGCACCTGATCCCGCATCCCCGGCAGGTAGCGATCCGCCAGCATCAGCAAAAAGTTCTCCAGGTTCTCGCGGGATCCCCCCAGCCAGTACTGGAAGCTGAGCATGAAGTTGCGGGCATCCTGCGCCTTGTCGAAGGGCAGATACTTCAGCACCTTGGGCAGCGTCTGCAGCAGCTTCAGCATCCCCTCCTGGAAGTTGGATCCCTGCTGGCGCTTGCGCATAAACTGGGCGATGGCGCTCTTGGACTGGCCTAGCTGCGCCATGGAAAAGGATCCCATCTTGTTCAGGCGCATCACCTCCGGCATGGAGGGAAACACCACCACCGCATCCAGCCGTTCCCGCAGGGGCTCTACCGCCTGCACCACCTTCTGGGCAATGTCTTCGATAAAAATCAGGGATCCGATAAAGACATTGGCCGTTTCCAGATCCCGCCGAAAAGCCTCATAGCCCGCGGGATCCCGCAGCTCCTCCACCAGATAGCCGGACAGCTCCACCGCCAGCTTGGAGTTGTGGGCGTTGATGTGCTGCACTGCTGCGGTCAGGGCACTCTGATATTGCGGCTCCAACACCACATACACCACCTTCATCAAGCGGCGATCCCCCACCTCGGCAGGGGTAACGTGGCGGGTGATGGGCTTAACCAGAGTAAACATGCGGTCGCTCTCCGTCGTGCAATGCAAAAATTGGGTAAACCGGGGAAAGGATTCTGTCCTGCTAACGCGAAAGGACTCCGTCCCGCTGACGCGATAGGCAGGATCCCCTATTGTCTGTTTCCCGTTCTACCAGAGAAACGGATCCCTGCTGGGAGCATGGCGGCAGGGTCGTAATAATTCGCAATGATCGCTGAGGTACTGTAAAGGGGAAGAGGATCCCTTCCCCAGAGAGCGTCCCCTTCTAAGGATCCAATGGACTTCTCACCCCGCGCCCGCCTTTATTCAGCACATGGGTGTAAATCATGGTGGTTTTGACATCTTTGTGGCCCAACAATTCTTGGACGGTGCGGATGTCGTAGCCGTTTTGCAGGAGATGAGTGGCAAAACTATGGCGGAAGGTGTGGCAAGTAAACTACCCGACTCCGTACCGCTTTAGCGATACAGAGTAGGCTTTTAGTAGCCCTGGGCCTGCTCTGCTCTACCAGAGAACAAAACAGGCCCGAACCTCTAGGCTGGTTTACAGCAGCCCCAATCGACCGTTACCAGTGCCTTAAATAACCGTTTCTGGTGCCCGCAATGTTATTATAGCACAAGGCAAGTGAAGTCGCACATTCCTCCCGACACTGACTTTATGAGTACAGTGCGAGGCTCCTGCGATTTCTAGCTGACTTGCTCCAGGAGCTTTCTGGGTCTAGGTATAGGTGTGTTAATGCTCATTCAGCCAGATAAAAACCCTTTGGAGGTAATTATCGCTCAAAATGTTGACTATACAGACAAATTAGGGCAGCATTACACTAGGCGATGGACTAGGCGATGGAAAAGTCTGCTTCTTAGGTGATTATCAGTCATCTAGCTGCAGAAACACATGTTAGGCGACAGGGAGCTTTTAATGACGACCGAGTTGCTCTATCACCAACCAGTGGCACTGATCGCCATCGCGCTGCTTGCATGCACGGTGATCGCTGCGGGCTCGGGGTACAAACTCGGTCGCAGAGGACGCCAAGCACAAAACGAGCTGACGCGAATTCAGATCGGGAGCATTCAAGCGGCAACCCTGGGACTGCTTGCCCTTCTTCTTGGATTCACCTTCGCCATGGCGCCGTCCCGATTCGAGTACCGGAAGCTAGTTCGCAAAACGGCGGCGTTGTTTGCCGAGACGTTATGTGAAAGTGCGGCTCTGCATTCTACAAGTCAACAATTAATAATGTAATAATCTGAAAGGAAATCGCAATGCCATATCAAGCCGAAATTAGTCGAGCCAATCCGAGTTGTTTCTTGTTCCTCATTGACCAGTCGGGATCGATGTCAGACCCGTTCGGTGGTAGTGGGCCAAACAAAAGAAAAGCGGATGGTGTCTCCGATGCAATCAACAAGCTGCTTCAAAACTTAGTCATCAAGTGTGCCAAGAGCGATGGAGTTCGAGACTATTACTATGTTGGCGTAATTGGTTATGGTGCTTCAGTCGGTTCAGCCTTTATGGGCTCTCTCGCTGGCAAGGATTTATCACCCATTAGCCAAATCGCAAATTCACCGGCTCGAATCGAGGAGCGTAGCAAGAAAGTGGATGATGGAGCCGGCGGGCTCGTGGAACAGACTATCAAGTTCCCAATTTGGTTTGATCCCGTCGCTAACGGAGGAACTCCAATGTGCCAAGCATTAACGCAGGCCAAGACGATCGTTCAAGACTGGATTGCCCAGCACCCTTCCTGCTTTCCTCCCATTGTGATAAACATAACAGACGGTGAGGCGACAGATGGAAACCCTTCTGATGCTGCAAACGAAATCAAATCATTAGCGAGCTCTGATGGTAACGTTTTGCTATTCAATGTTCACTTGTCTTCTCAGAAGGCTAATCCTATTGAATTTCCAGACTCCGATAGCGGACTGCCCGATGAGTTTGCCCGCTTACTCTTCAGTATGTCGAGCATACTGCCAACACACATCCAGAATGCAGCAAAACAGGAAGGATATCATATCTCGGAGGCAAGCCGTGGGTTTGTTTTCAACGCTGATATCGTTTCGGTAATTCGTTTCTTGGATATTGGAACGCGTCCAAGCAATCTGCGCTAGTTTTGGAACCTATGAGACTCTCACTACACCATTTCTGGCTGCAAAAGCTTGGCAATGAAGAAGCCGATTACGAGGACGCTTTCGCCCCCAAAATAGATGGCATAATCGATCAGGAGACTTTTGCAATAGCTATTGCCGACGGTGCAACTGAGAGTTCTTTTGCATCCGATTGGGCTAAGATGCTCACTCGTGCTTTTGTCAAAGAACGCTTCACGAACATCCAGGCTCTGCAGGCCCGCACGGAAATATTATCGAAGCGATGGCACACTTTTGTAAACCGTAGACCATTGCCTTGGTTTGCAGAAGAAAAGGTTCGCCTTGGAGCCTTCGCAACGCTGCTCGGCGTCGAACTCACCTCAAACTCAAACGATTCAAACGAATCGGGATCTTGGTCAGCAATAGCAGTCGGTGACAGTTGTCTCTTTCAAGTCCGCAATGATGATCTTGTCCTCTCTTTTCCCATTTCCAGCGCAAGCGAATTTGGAAGTTCTCCGACTTTGCTTTCCACCAATTTGGCCCGCAATTCGCAACTCTGGGAGAAAGTCAAGCGCCAAACTGCAGAATGGCAATCAGGCGATCTCTTGCTACTTGCCACAGATGCCCTCGCGTGTTGGTTCCTCACCGAGCATGAGAACAATGAAAAGCCCTGGAACATTCTCTACGGTTTTACCGAGAATTCGTCGCCTCAGGAATCATTCAAAGCGTGGGCGAATGATGCGCGTCGTTCTACCCGCCTGAAAAATGATGACATCACCTTACTCTTAGTGAGGCTCTGAATTTGTTATGCGATTACCAAGAGGCGATGAATACTTAGCTGCAGTTCAAAACCCCAGCACAGCTTTCAGCGATCCGGAATTAAAGGTTTCCATCCCAGATACTGATCAGTTCGGAATTCCTAAGCCTTACTCCGGAGGGTTCACAACCACATTTCATCTCCGAAATCATTCGCAACATTGGGCAGTCCGCTGTTTCACCAGAACCATTCCAGATTTGCAGAGACGCTATGAAGCTATTGGGCGGTTCCTGCAAACCTGTACAGACGGTTTTTTTGTAAAGGCCATTTGTCTTAATGAAGGAATTAGAGTTGGCAACCAGTGGCATCCCATCATAAAGATGCAGTGGCTCGATGGCGAAACTCTGAACACCTTCATCGACCGCAATATCTCTACGCCTGGAGAGATTTCTAAGCTCATTCCAGAGTTTGTCGATTTGGTGAAACGTCTCGAAAGCCTCAAAGTAGCTCACGGGGATCTCCAGCACGGTAATATTCTCGTCAAGCAAGGGAAGCTCTACCTTATTGATTATGATGGATTCTACCTCCCCGAACTCTCCAGCCTTAGGACAAATGAGATCGGACATCTTAACTATCAGCATCCTTCAAGAACCGCTGCTCATTACAATTCAACGATAGACCGGTTTTCGGCCATCGTGATATATCTCGGTCTTTCAGCGGTCGCCGCTTCGCCCCCTCTCTGGCGCAAGTACGACAACAGCGAGAATATCCTATTTCGCTCAAATGACTTTGCAGATGTCGATTCATCTCCACTTCTCATTGACATTTCTAAAATCTCCCAACTTGCCCCTCTTGTGGAGAGATTCAGGGGCGTTTGCAGGCTCGAATTCGATAAAGTTCCGTCTCTTGATCAGTTCATTTCTGGCAACTTCACCTTTCCAAAGATCACAGTCCGCCCTCCCGCTCCAGCCGTTACTGTTCCCCAAAGGCGCAGCCAGTATCCAGTCATTGACGCTTCTCTTTCTGGCTCACTCTCAGAACATATCGGCGACCGGGTGGAAGTAATCGGACTGATTACCGATTACCATTCTGCACAAAATAAGCACGGACAACCTTACATATTCCTCAACTTCGGTTCTTACCCACACCAAACCTTTACACTTGTTTTGTGGTCTACTTCCCTGGCTGCGTTCCGCCGTGATAAAGTTGATCCTCTTTCTCTCGTTCACAAGTGGGTCAAAGTTACTGGCGTAATTGGTAGGTATCGGGACAGACTGCAGATGACAATTGAACTTCCGTCTCAAGTTCAAATATTGTCAGGCGAGGAAGAAGCTCGCCAATGGCTTGGAGTCAAGCCGTCTGTATCGCCATCTCCACAGATTCGACGCCCAATTTCACAACCTGACGAATCACTTTTTAATACTATCTATTCGGGCAAACGTGCTACTCCTAGTGGTACTCAGTCATCGACCACATCTCCGTCAAAGAAATTTGATTCTTCACTTTTTAATACTATCTATTCGGGCAAACGTGCTACTCCTAGTGGTACTCAGTCATCGACCACATCTCCGTCAAAGAAATTTGATTCTTCACTTTTTAATACTATCTATTCGGGCAAACGTGCTACTCCTGGTGGTACTCCGTCATCGACCACATCTCCGTCAAAGAAATTTGATTCTTCCCACGGCATCCTTGGCGGATTAATACTCGGAATCGTCGGTGCATTAGTTTTGGGTTTCTGGGGTTTCGTGGCAGGCGCCGTGCTCGGTTACCAAATTGGCAAGCGATTATGAAAGGACAACACACTCTATGAGCTGGCGATTCAGAAAAATCTTCCGTTGGGGTCCATTCCGCACCACTTGGACAAAACGAGGCTGGGAATCCTGATGCTTTTGGGGCTGATGGGTTACCCAACATAACAAGTCACTGCACCCGACTTGATGCTAATCTTTGAACAGTACCCAAACCTACTGGCGGCGGGTGAGTTTAGCCGTTAGCCAGCGCGACTTAATCTCAAGTGTAATAATATCCAACATCGAGGAGTTGGAAAGATGAACACAGTGATTACCATTCCTCTGGATGCAGATACAGCGAGACTTTACAGTCAAATTCCTGCTGACCTGCAAAGAAAGTTTCAGTTGTTACTTAACCTTTGGCTGCGCGACCTCATCGTACCACCGCGTCCCCTCCAGGTTGTCATAGATGAAATCAGCCAAAAAGCACAGGAGCGTGGCTTAACTCCTGAGATACTGGAATCTCTGCTGAATGTCGAATGAACCATGCTTTGTTTTTGATACCAATGTTGTTATCAGTGCGCTCCTGTTGAGATGTTCTGTCACTCGTCAAGTCTTTGACAGGGCAACACAGAGAGGCAAATTGCTTATCTCACGTGTGACCGTTGAAGAATTGAGCGATGTCCTGCGGCGCAAAGGATTTGAAAGGTATATAACCGAGGAAGAACGGATGGAGTTCTTGAGCACTTTTGTTAGAGATGGCGTCTTGGTGGAGATTGTAGAGCGCGTGGCGACGTGTCGTGATCCCAAAGACGACAAGTTTCTTGAACTGGCTGTTAATGGCAAGGCAAGATGTGCGTGCCGTTAGATGTACCCAGAGACAAGATAATGAGCAAGCTCAAATGCCCTCATTGCGGGAACCCAGGGATCCCTGTCCTCTGGAAGGTGTGCCTCGGCTCAACTGTGCCTGCGACCTGCAAAGCGTTATGAATCTTTGTTTGAGTCGTAATTGAGAGGAAATAGGTGAGCTATAATTCATAATGGACTTTTCTTTTCATTGCAGGTTGGGTAATGCAAAAGCAGGAAGTCCTTACATTACTGGCAAATCACCAGAACACTCTGAAGGACTTTGGCGTAAAGTCTCTAATGCTCTTTGGTTCAGTAGCAAGGGATGAAGCGCAAACAGACAGTGATATCGATCTGCTAGTAGAGTTTGACCGTCCAGTTGGATTGTTCACTTTTGTACGCTTGAAACGATATCTAGAGGAAATTTTAGAGAGTCCGGTTGATCTAGGTACGCCTGACTCCCTCAAGCCCTATCTGCAAGAATCCGTTCTCCGGGAGGTGGTTCGTGCCTTCTAGAGATTGGCAGAACAGAGTAAGATCGGAAATAGAGGCAATTAAGTTAGATGAGGATCCCTCTGGGCCAGGATATATGGTTGTTTCAGACTGCAGGAAAGCAACTTGGGGATCCCAGGTTCCCCTAGTCTGCTTTGGGAGACAGATAAGGGGTATGTTTGTGTTGGCCGGTTAGAGATCGAAGGCAGGGCAAATGTCCCAGACTTATTCGGAATGACTATCGCGAACGGAGCTATTGTACTGGCTACCGTCTCATCGCCATTTGAATTGACTATAAGTAAACACACAAGCTCTCAAGCACGGGGGGGCAACGGTGGGCATTGGATCCCGGGAACCAGGGATTCCAGCAAGCCGCTACAGGCATCCCAGAGCAGCTCGATCACGTAATGGAATCCAGCCTCACCCCCGTAGTAGGGATCCGGAACTTCTTCGTCAGAATGAGAGCGGCAATAGCTGCACATCAGGCGCACTTTCTCGGCATATTTTCCCTGGGGATCCAAGCTGAGAATGTCGCGGTAATTTTGTCGATCCATAGCCAGGATCAGGTCAAACTCGCGCAGGTCGGCAGGTCGAATCTGGCGGGCCTTGCCTTGTAGCTCTAGGCCATAGCATCGGGCTGCTTGTTGCATGCGCCTATCTGGGGGGCTGCCGATGTGATAGGCTGCCGTACCTGCTGAGTCGCAGATAATTGCTTCCTTATGGCCGCTGCTGCGCAAAAGGTGATTGGTGATGCCCTCAGCAGTGGGAGAGCGACAGATGTTACCCAGACAGACAAACAGAAGCTTTTGGCTCATGGCAACCTCCCCATCGGATCCCATGTGTGGGCCCACCACAGGATGTATCCGCCTGCAACAGCGGGACGGATTCCCTTTCTATTTTCCACCAAGAGCCGCTGCAATGTTTTGCCGGCGGCTATCGTAACATCGCAGATTTAATTGAACCGACAAGGGATCCCCAGGCATTGCTGCAGCAGCTTCAGGTATTCTTGTCCCTCCATGAGAAAGGCACCAAAACGGGCCAGGTGCGGGTTCATCAACTGAGCGTCGAATAGGCGAAAGCCCCGCTCCCGTAAGTGCTCCACCAACTTCACCAAGGCCACCTTCGAGCCGTTGGGGATGCGGTAGAACATCGACTCGCCGATAAACGCCGCTCCAAGGGCAATACCCAGGATCCCGCCTGCCAAGGTCTCTCCCTGCCAGGTTTCAAAGCTGTGGGCAAAGCCAGACCGGTGCAGAGCTGCGTAAATCTGCTTCAGCTCGGGGCTAATCCAGGTTTGGGGACGAGCGGCACAGCCCTCTACCACCTGCTCAAAAGCGCAGTTCAGCCGCACCTGAAAGCGACCGCTGCGCACCAAGGGCCGCAACGAACGGGGGCAGTGAAATCGCTCATCGAGGGGGATCACCGCGTGCCGGTCGGTGCCGTACCAGGCTAGGGATCCCGTCTTTTCGTCGGCCATCAGGAAGTAGCCTTGGGCATAGCCTGCCAGAATGGTGGCCAGATCCACCTGCATTGCCTCAGTTGCGCTCCTCAAGATTGCCATTCTGCAGAGAGGCTGGCAAAATCCCCCCCATTGGCCCTGGGGTGACAATCCACACAGGCGCTCACCCGCACAGGAGTGGGAAACTCCACTTGCAGATGCAGGGCACGGAAATAGCGAGAATCTGCCAAGCGATAGGGCACCTGTTCCCCTTGTCGCAGGAGCCGGGAGTTGGGCCGCAAATAGCCCCAGGCCAGTTGTAAAGCCACACCGCTCAGGGGCTGGATCTGCTGGCCATAGTGGTTGGGATCCTGCAGCAGCCGTCGCCAGGTTTCGGTGGGCAACACTTGGGCGGGCAACGCCACATGGCAACTGCCACAACTGCGCACATATTGAGCTTGCTCCAGTTGGGCTTGAGTCAGGCCCTGCTGCGCTTGTGCTCCCAGGTTCTGCGCTGATTCCGCCAGCAGGGATCCCATAAACCCGGACAGGATGACTACCATGCTCCAGATCCAAAACCGCCGGCGTCGTCGTTGCAAAGGAGCCATGCTCTCACACCCACTGCCCATGCTTTCCCACTCTAGATCAGGTGGCCGCTCGCCACAGTGGGACGGAGTCCATAAGATCCGGCCTCAACTGCTGGGATCGACTTGATCGACTTGGCCTATTTTTGGAGGAGCTTGAGAGATCGCGGATCTGATACATTTACGCTGAACACTGCTGAACATCACTGTTCAACTATGCAGCGATAGCATTCTGTTTGTTTCCATTCGCGTTAGCGGGACGGAGTCCAAACAGAATGGCGGTATCCCGCAAAGCTTTGAGTAGAATACCCAAAGCGCAGTTTCCGTGTCGTCTTACTACCAATTTTCTGCTTTGCTTTGGCTACCATGTTGGCAGACTCGAAAGTAAACAGAAAGATCAACTGGTAGTAATCCGTACTGAACATATTATACATTATTTTCAGTATAGTTGAGCTTATTATTGACTAGAGTCATGCTCCTGCTGCATTTTCCGCATTTCTTGAGGCATCTCCCGCAGCTCCTCTTGGGCTTGATCCGTGCAGCGCTCGATGGCGCGGGTGCGCCTGTCAAAGCCGGCGACGGTCAAGTTTTTGGATCCCTCTCTGGATCAACCTGGCCAGAACCAGAAGGGAATCTGTTTGGGTTTAAAATAGCGGGGCTGCAGACTTTCCCGCCAAGCGCTCATGAACCTACCCAGCTTACTCTGGCCGGATCCCGACGGGATCCCAGTGCCCTCTCAACCGGGGATCCTTGGCATTTTGGCTTCCGGCAATGGCAGCAATTTCGAAGCTATTGCCCAAGCCATTGAGGCTGGGGAACTGCAGGCCCAGATTGCTGTGGTCATCACCAACAATCCCAAAGCTTATGTGCGGCAGCGGGCCCAAAAGCGAGGGATCCCTTGCGTCTTGCTCGACCACCGAGACTACCCCTGTCGCGAAGATCTGGACGCCGCCATTGTCCAGGTGCTCTGGCAGCATCACGTGGAATGGGTGATCATGGCCGGGTGGATGCGCCTGGTTACCCAGGTGTTGTTGTCCGCCTACCCGGATCGCGTCTTGAACCTGCATCCCAGCCTGCTGCCCAGCTTCAAGGGCCTGCGGGCTGTTGAACAAGCCCTGAAGTGCGGCGTGAAAATTGCCGGCTGCACTGTCCATCGGGTCACCTTGGAAATGGACAGTGGCCCCATCGTGGCCCAAGCAGCCGTGCCGGTTCTGCCCGAAGATACTGTGGAATCCCTTTACCGGCGCATCCAGACCCAGGAGCACCGCCTCTACCCACTGGCCATCCGCCTCTGCCTGGCAGAGGGATCCCTGCTACCCAAGTCTTCGGGGAAGCTACACAATTGAGGTTAAGTCCAACGCTGGCGCATCCCATGGCCGAGATCCCGCCTCTCCTCGTCTTCGACAGCCCGGTGATCCTGGCCGGTCGTCTGGCTCTATGGCAAGAGTGGGCTCGATTTGGGGTGTGTGTGCTGCCACAGGCAGTGATGGCCGAGCTAGAACGCCTGAGCCGGCAGGCTATTGATCCCCAAGAAGAATCGACAGCCCGCGAGTTTTTGCGCCACTGGCCCAGTCTAGGGTTTGCCGTCTCAGAAGCCCGTGCCTTGGTGGGTGGCGCCGGTGCCGGCGATCAGTCCATGAGGGTACGTTTGGAAGAAGCGATTGCCGAATGCGCCTATGCCCTGGCCCAGCAGCAGCCGGGAACGCTGGTGGTTTTGGTCAGCAACGACCGGCCTTTGGTGGGGCGAATTCAGGGTCTGGGTCTCAACAACCTCTGTGCCATCTCTCTGGCAGAGCTGAACCGGTGGATGCGTCAGCAGCAGCGCCCTCAGGCTGTGGTTATGGCTTTGAATCGGTTACCAGGGCCACCCATTCCTGCCGCCCAGTTGACGTCCTCTACCCTCGCTCCACCTGCCCGTCCCTTGAGTTCCTCTCCAGCTTCCGGGAACCCCCCCGCCCAGGCGCGGCAGCGGTCTGGAGCTGCTCAGGTGGGGCCGAGCACAGCCCGCCTCTGGCCCTTTTTGAAAAGCCTACAGAATGCCCTTGCGTTGTTGCTGGCCCTGGTTTTCCTCTCGGCAACCGGGTTGCTGGCCTGGCGCCTGCTCGATCCAGAAGGAAGTGAAGGGATCTGGCAGCGGCTACCTCTCTCTCGGATCCCTTGGATTCGGGATCTATAGCCAGTTATTCCGAACCAACTTAAGACCCTTTCCGGTCTTCAGCCGGCCGCAGTCATTTTATAGTCGTTTCAGTTATTTCAGGTTAGGGTGAGACTCCTGGGCTGCTGATCGCGCCAGCGGGACGGAGTCCTTGAAAAGCCCTCTGGCCCTGTGCATTTAACGTTTGTTTTAGTGTTGTTTTAGGTGTGAGTGCAGTGTCCTAGTTGGAATGAAACGACCGTAATGAGGGATGAAACTGTTCCGTCGCATTGCCTGGGGGTGGTCGCGGAAGCGGCGTGGAAGGCTTGGGCGGCACCGCTGAGCAGCTGGGAAGCGTCTTAACCTAACTTGAAATGACTACAATGGGATCGACTCCAGCTCTTCTCCCAAGATGGGATCCCTGAAATACAAAGTTTGCTGCCAACCAGGATGAATTGGGTTTTGGCGCAGGTCAGCAGTGACGGGATGGCCAAAGTTACTGCTCAGCAATTGTAACGTTAAAGCCCTTATTTTTCAGGGTTTCCGCATGATAGCGGGCATATTCCAGTTGTTCAAATGCTGCCAACTGCACAAACTTCTGGCCATTCACATCTTTGACAAAGGCCCCATCAGAAACTTCTCGAGCACGTGCCAAGCTCTCTGCCCCTGAGTAGGTAGTGAGCACCAAGAAGGTTCCCTCGCCGCGGTTCGGCCCCAGAGAGTCTACGCTGTTGTCGCTTAGGGGCACCACGTTCTGGGATCCCGCAGAAGTAGGCGATGAAGGTTGGGACGGGCGCTCCAGGCTGGCTGCCAACTGCTCCACCGTTTGCAAGCTGGGGGGAGAGGGTTCCTTGGAAGCCAAGGCCAAGTCGGTCTGCAGGCTGTCCAGCAGGTTAGGAACGCCTTGAAGAGGATCCACCTGTACGTCCTTCAAGTCCGGGGTGGCCGTCAAGCCCAGCGCCAGCCGATCCGGATCCAAGCCACCGGAATAGAACTCCTCTCCCACCTGCCCTTCCACCGGTTCCAGTGGGATCAGGGGCAACTGGGCCAAATCCAGCTGGGCAGGGATCCCTTCTTCCGTCCTGTGGGCAGCGCTTTGGGGCAGGGACAGTTCTTCCGGCCAGATCAGCCAGCGCACCCCAAAGCCAATCCCCGCGCAGGAAAGCACCCACAGCAGCAAGACCCAGAGGGGCGAAAAGGCCCCGGAGGGCCGCGGCATCTCTTCCTCTTCCAAGTCTTCCACCACCTCTTGAATGAGTACAGGTGAAGGGCGCTGTACAGAGCTGGTATTCCCAAGCTGACCTGCTCGTGGGGGCGGGACAGAGTCCATGCGCTGCAAACGCTGCCAGAGGCGGAATCGCTCCAGTTCTTTCAGCACATCCAAATGCAGATGGCTCAGCGCCTCCTGAAGAGCAAGTTGAGGAACTGGATGTGAATGGGACTGCTGTGCCGGAGACAGGGGTTGGGTAGGGTCTGGGGGAAGCGGAGAAGGACTCATAGACAGCCCACACTCAACTTGATGTAAAGTCGGAGAGCAAACAATGCCGATCCACTGTTACAGCCGGAAACAGCCTAACAGGAGAACCCACCTTGGGAACAAGGATTGCCAGCGCCCCATACCTTGCCATAAACCACCATGCCACAGGGCTATGGCAGTCTTCTAGGGCTTTGCCTCCAGATAGAGGGCACGCACATCTGTCGGTAGGTTCTGAAGCAAGATCTGGCGGGCAGAGGCAACGATGGCATCCACGTCTTCTGGGGCGAGGTAATATCCGTCAGCCTTGAGTTGGTCGGCAATGCGAACCGGTGGCCAGCCAAAGCGATCCCGCAGCAGCAGAATGAAGCGCAGATCCCCCGGCAAGGTATCCAAACCAGCAGTCAAATAACAGGCCAGTGCCGGTGAAAGAGAGGACTTTGCCCCGCCTCTGGTGGAGTTGAGGCCGTGAGAAGCTTGAGGGTGGGTGGGGATCCCGTCAAGGGATTGAATCAGCTCACGGGTTTGCTCCGCCAGCCAGGGTCGCAGCACAGGATCCCCTTCGCCAGCCGCTTCTTCCACAAGGCTGTGGACATCTAGGCGCTGTAGGCGCAGGTAAAGCCGCAACCAAACCTGCTCTCGATAGGCAGCCCACTGCTCGGGCGGCAGATGTTCGGCAAGGATCCCGTCCACCCACTGGCAGTAGCGGCAAAACAGGCTGATGAAGTAGCGGGCCACCTCCGGCTGCCGTTGAAAGGCCCGCAGCAACTCCAGATCGCTGTAATGGGCCACCCCCCGCACGATAGGGGCGTTGCATTCCGGCCAAAAGGCGGTAGCTTCGGGCATGAGAATTTCTCCCGCAGAAAAATCCCTAGCTATTCTCCAGGATCTCCCGGCAGGCGGATAACAACTGCTCCTGCTCCGGCAGGGTGCGCAGGCCAATGCGCAGGTAGCGATCTCCCAGCTCGGGAAAACTCAGGCAATCCCGCACCAGAATCCGGTGCCGCTGCAGCAGCGCCCGCTGAATTTGCGTGGCAGAGCCAGGGCAGCGCACCAACACAAAATTGGCTTGACCAGGCCAGGGATCCCAGCCGGGCAGTGCTTGCAAACCCCTGAACAAATGCTCTCGGGCCACGGGTAGCCAGGCCAAGGTGCGCCGGCGGAAGTCCTCATCGGCCAAAGCTGCCGCCACTGCCACTCCCGCCAATCCGTTGACGCTCCAGGGATCCCGCCACTGTCGCCAGCGCTGCCAGTGATCCGGGTGCCCCACCGCAAAGCCAATGCGCAAGCCGGGCAGTGTGAAGAACTTGGTGAGGGAACGGATGACGATGGTGTTGGGGTGAGCCGCCAGGTGGGGGATCAAGGTTTGGCTGCGGGGCATTGCCGACGGGCTGGAGTTTAAGCTCAGGGTGGGCTCCCCCGGCAAAAAGTCCATAAAAGCCTCGTCCACCACCACCCGGTCGAACTGGGGCAGGAGAGGCAGGATATCTTGCTGCGGGATCAGCCAGCCCGTCGGGTTATGAGGGTTGTTCAGCCAGAGCACCCGGTTTCCCTTGCCTGCCACCGGAAGGGGTTCCTGCAGAAGGGTAAAACCGGCGGATCCCTGGCCGGGGAAAAAAGGCAGCGGCTTGATGGTTACCCCTGCTGCCCGCAGAGCCCGCGCATACTCCCCAAAAGCAGGCTGGGGCAGCCATACCTCCCGCCCTTGCGCATCCCGGGCTGCCCAGGTGAGCAACTCCGCTGCCCCATTGCCCACAAAGATCCACTCAGGATCGACGGCCCAATGGTTGGCCAAACAGATGCGCAAGTCCCGATAGTCGGGATCCGGGTAGCGGCTGATTACAACCGGGTCTGCTGCAGACAGCGCCTGAGTCAGAGCTTGCAAGACCGATTCCGGTGGGCCCAGCGGATTCAAGCTGGCCGAAAAATCCAGAATCTCCTGGGGAGAGCAGCCAGCGATTGCTGCTCCCCAAGCCCAATTGCCACCATGTCGAGGCTGCTCCACGCCCTACCCAGCAGCCGAGTCCCAACCCGGCGAAATTAAGATTTCCCCCCTGCTACTGCTTCGCGGAATGACTTGCCCACCCTAAAAGTGGGGACGATGCTCTCTGGGATCACCATTTTTTGGTTGGTTTTCGGGTTGCGACCTTCTCGCTCTTTGCGCTTGCGAGCCTCAAAGGAGCCGAAGCCCACCAGGGTCACCTTCCCCTTGGGTTCACCGTTTTCATCGCGGGATGCGACCTCTTCGACAATGATCTCCAGTGCGGCGGAAATGACAGCCTCCGCTTCTTTTTTGGTTACATTGGCGCGATGAGCGACGGCATCAACAAGTTCTGCCTTGTTCATCCTGATCTCCTTTTGAGTTAGGCAATAAAGTTAGAGCGTTCCCTGGATCGCGGATTTGCTCAGGCGTTGCAGAGCGGCCACGGCCCAGAGTGTTCTCAGTGTGTGGGAGCGGGGCTTGCCCTGCAATGCGCCAAGGCACCACTGGCGCGAATGGCAGGATTGTGGCAGTTGAGCTCCAAATCACTGACATATTCTACAGCTAAGTTAGGGCAGAAGCCTGCTGGGCAAGGGGTTTTAGGGGATCTTAACGCAATTTTCTGGGAGACAAGAGACTGCATATACCCAGTTGGCTCGGATCCGACAGAAAGCTAGGGCTCACGACTCGGGTCGGAAGTAGGCCCGCATCACCTCTCGAAAGATGGGAGCGGCCCGTGATCCACCCCCACCGCCGCTGTTTTCCAGAAAGACCACGACCACCAATTCGGGCCGGTCGTAGGGAGCATAGCCAACATACCAAGCGTGGGATCGCCGCGGCGGATCCTCTGCGGTGCCGGTTTTACCAGCCGTTGGGGGAAATCCTGGCCCCAGGTTGGCGTTGCCGCCAGTGCCGTAAACCACGACATCTCGCAGCCCCTGCTGCAGGATCTCCAGGGTGGCAGGGGAAAGACCTACCTTTTGGCGCAGCGGCACAGGGCTTTCCGGGATCACCTGGTGCGAGAGCAAGGGGCGCACCCGCCAGCCCCCATTGGCCACTGCCGCCGTTACCACCGCCATTTGCAGCGGCGTAGCGGTAATAAATCCCTGGCCGATGGACATGTTGACCGTGTCGCCCACATACCAGGGCTCGCGCCAGTGGCGCTGCTTCCACTCAGCATCCGGCACCAGACCCGCGGCTTCCCCTTTGAGGCCAATCCCGGTCAGTTGTCCCAACCCAAAGCGGCGCGACCATTCTTGCAAAGGGGCAGCCTTGGTGCCGAGGGCGATTTGGTAGAAAAAGGTGTCGCTGCTGTAGGCCATCGCCTGCCGGTAGTTCAGCCGCCCGAAGCCGGCCCGGTTCCAGTCCCAAAAGCGCCACCCTCCCACCTGGATGTAGGGGCCGGTCTGCAGCACCGTATTCGGGGGAAAGGCTCCCGACTCAATCCCGGCAGCGGTGGTGATGATTTTGTAGGTGCTGGCGGGGGGATAGGGCCGCAGGCCGCGGTTGAGGAAGGGAAAATCCTGCTGCTGCAGGCTCTCCCACTGGGCTTGGGTGATGCGGCTGGAAAAGAGGTTGGGATCAAAGGTGGGATAGCTGGCCATGGCCAGGATCGACCCATCGCTGGGATCCATGGCGATCACCGCTCCTTTTTGCTGGCCGAGGGCTCGCTCTGCCGCCTGCTGCAGCCGCACATCCAAAGTGAGCTGCAGGGTGTTGCCCGGTTGGGGCGCTTGTTCCCCCAGCACCCGCAGCACCTCTCCCATGGCGTCCACCTCCACCTGTCGCCCGCCCCATTGGCCGCGCAGATGGTTCTCGAACAATTCCTCCACTCCCATTAGGCCAACGATATCCCCCAGGCGATAGCTGGGATCCGCCCGCAGTTGTTCCTGCGAGATCTCGCCGGTATAGCCCAGCAGATGAGCGGCCAAGTCGCCGTGGGGATAAAACCGCACCGTCTCCGCCTCCACCATCACTCCCGGCAGCTCGCGGCTCATCTCCTCCAGTTGAATGACCACCTGGGGGCTGGCGTTGCGCAGGATGCGCACGGGAAACGGGGAACGATATCCAGCCTGTTCTAGCTTTTGGGCGATCTCCTCAGGGGCGATGTTCAAGTAGTCTGCCAACTTGGGGATCATCTCCTGCCAGCGCTGCCGAGACTGCACCAGAGGCCAGAGGAAGACCGAGTGGGACAATCGGCTGCCCGCCAGCAATACACCGTTGCGATCCACAATGCGCCCGCGTTCTGGCGGCTGGGGCAGCAGGCGAATGCGGTTGGTATCGGCCAACTGGCGGTAATACTGGGTGCGCGCCAACTGCAGGTAGGCCAGACGGGATCCTAGCCCTCCGAACAGCAGCAGGCTGGCCAGCAAGAGCAAGACAACGGCCCGATAGCCTTGCCCCACCGTTTTGGTCGGCAGGGATCCCAGCCAACGAGGACTACCGCCGTCCGGCGGGGGTGGGGGAAGCACCCGGCGAGGGGCAGGCGGCCTGGAATGGGGGGAGAACAGGGCTTTTGGATCCCGTCCGGTCAAGGTGTGGGGGCTTCGCGTGGCGTCGCTGACAGGGTAGAGTTTGGCCATGAACTTGCCACATGAACTTGCCAGAAGAATTGCAACCGATACACCCAAAATCGAGAGGAGATGCCCGCTCTCGGGCAGGCAGTCTCAGCATCCATCCAGTATCCCTGGCTGCGGCAAGCCTCGTCCAGGAGTGGCAGCGTGGATAGAGCAGAACAACAGCGGCTACGCCAGGCTGCCTGGCTGATGGTGGGCAATGGCCTGCGCCTGGGGTTGTCCGGGGCCTATTTCATCCTGTTGGCCCGTCTGTTGGGGCCGGAAGCCTTCGGGGTTTTCTCCGCCATCTTGGCCTGCAGCAACCTGGCCGCCCCGTTTGGCTATTTGGGCCAATCGGAACTGCTGATCCAGCGCCTCAGCCGGCAGGGATCCCCGACTTGCACCCAGGGGATTGGCCCCAGCTTATGGTTGGCGGGATTGGGCTGTGGGGGGATGGCGCTGGTGTTGTGGCCCCTCTTGAGCGTTTGGCTGGCCGGGACGCCAGCAGCGGTGGTGGGGGTATTGCTTTTGAGCGATCTGCTGTTCATCGCGGTGCCAGAGGTGTACAGGGGGATCCTGATCGGGAGAGAGCAGGCTGCTGGGGTAGCCCTCATCGACACGGGCATGGCGCTGGGGCGATTGGGGGCAGTGTTGTTGGCGGTGGCCTTGGGCTGGGGATCCCTGGCACAATGGGCCATTCTGTACAGCCTGATGGTGTTGGTCGTGCTGCTGCTGATCGCGAGGGGGATGGGGCGGTGGAGCGAGCCTTCTCCCCCCTTGGCCCTGAGCTGGCGAGATCTGCGGGAACGGCTGACAGCGGGCTGGGACTTTGCGGTGGGGCTGGCCGCGGTGAAAACCTTCACCGATTTGGACAAGCTGCTCTTGCCCCGTTTGGCCTCAGCAGCGGCGGGGGGTCTTTACAGCGCTGCCTATCGGGTGATCAACTTCTCGCAAACGCCGATGATTGCTCTGCTCACCAGCCATTTTGCCGAGCTGTGCCGCCAAGGCCAAAAAGGACTCCCACAAGGCTGGCGCTACGCCTGTCACCTTTTCCCTTGGGTGGTGGGCTACGGCAGTTTGGCTGCTCTGGGGCTGGCCCTGGGATCCTACGGGATCCCCTGGGTGCTGGGATCGGCTTACCGGGAAACGGCCCTCATCCTGCGCTGGCTCAGCCCGGTCATTTTGCTGGAAGGGATCCACCTTTTGCTGTCTCACCTGCTCACCGGGGCAGGGTTGCAAAAGCCCCGCAGCCGTCTGCAACTGCTGGCTCTGGGGCTGAATGGGCTTTTGAATGCGGTTTGGATCCCAAGGTGGGGTTGGCAGGGGGCGGCCCTAGCGACCTTGCTGTCGGAGATGGCCTTGGTGCTGGCTTTGCTGCTGTTGATTGGGGGGCGATTGCACGCTCTGCAGAGATCTGGGCCTAGGGAGCCTTAACAATTTTGTAGGTGGCTTTGGCATCGGGGCCAAAGGTGATCACATCCCCCGACTTGAGCTGGTGGGTGGTCAATTTCTGGCCGTTGATCAACAAGCCATTGGTGCTGGGGCGACCTTCCAGATCCCCATCCAAAATGCGGTAGCAATATTCTCCCTCTCGCTCGGCGGGAATCCGCAGCAGCATGGCGTGGTAGCGGGAGGCATACTGAGAGTTGAGACAGATGTCGTTCGCCAAGTCCCGACCGATGAAGTATTTGGCGGATCCCAGCACCTGGGTACGGCGGCCATCTCGGTCTTCCACGATCAAGATGTGCTGGTGGGTACCGGAAGGAGAAGGCACAGATTCAACCATACTTCCGCTGTCAATACCAGTGTTTAACCGTACCTCAAACTATACCGAAGTTTAGCCTTCTTCCTGCTATCGCTGGGTCTGCAGAATCGCTCATCCAGCGCCCCAGAACTCTCGACCGATCCAGTGGGCTAGCGAGGAACATTCTGGAGCAATGAGCCGACCCATCCGGGGAAGAGGGTGTAAGCTCCTACCGCCCATTGGGCCATGCCCACCACCACCTCTGACTTGGACTGGCGAGCGGCATCCCAAATGGCTTCGGCAACTTCTTCCGGCTGGCTGACCCAAAAACTCTCCAGCGCCTGTTGCATTTGCTCGCGGGCTTTGCCACCTGAGGTTTGGGCTTGGCTGTCGGGAGAGGACGCTGGCCCCACCTCATCCAGAAAAATGGCTCGCTTGAGGAAATTGCTGCTGACGATGCCCGGATGGACGCCAATTACCTGGATCCCTTGGGGTTGCAGTTCCAGACGCAGCGCTTCTGTCAGCCCACTGACCGCGTACTTGCTGGCACAATAGGCGCTCATCTGGGGCAGGGGCATTTTGCCGCCAATGGATCCCACGTTGATGATCTGGCCTTTTTTGCGCTTCAACATGTCGGGGAGCACGGCTCGGATGGTGTGGAGGTAGCCCCAAAAGTTGACCGCCATCAAAGCCTGCCAGTGTTCCAGGGTAGTTTGCAAAAAAGGGCCACTCATGCAGATGCCGGCGTTGTTGATCAGGCAATCGATGCGGCCATAGCGTTCCAGAGTTCTCTCCACCAGGTTTTGCACCTGTTCTGGCTGCGTGACATCGGTGGGAACGGCCAAGACCTCGGCGTTGAGGCTTTGCTCTAGGTCGATGGCCGTTTGCTTCAGGGTTTCGGCAGTGCGGGCAGCCAGCGCCAATCGGTAACCCCCACGGGCAAAGGTAAAGGCAGTAGCTCTGCCGATGCCTTCAGAAGCGCCTGTAATTAAAACAACATCGGCCATCCTGCTTCTCCGCAAATCTGGACTGGGATCCCTCTACCTGTTGTAGCTTCTCCGAGAGTTAGGGATCCCTGCTTGGCTGAGGGCTTAAGATACTGAACAATAGCGAGGATAGGGTGTATGGCCTCTACCTACTCATTTGACATCGTCAGCGATTTCGATCGGCAGGAACTGGTGAACGCTGTGGATCAAGCCCGACGGGAGATCAAACAGCGCTACGACCTCAAGGATACTCAGACGGAAATTGAGCTGGAGGAGGGATCCCTGACCATCACCACCGCCAACGACATGGCCCTCAACTCCATTCGGGATCTGCTTCTTACCAAAGCGGCCAAGCGGGGTCTATCCCTGAAGATCTTCGACTTCCAACCCCCAGAGAGCGCCGGCGGCAACCGAGTGCGCCAGGTGGTTCACCTGAAAAAGGGCATTGATGCCACGCTGGCCAAACAGATTGCCAAGCAAATCCGCGACAACTTTAAGAAGGTGCAGCCCGCCATTCAAGGGGATCTGGTGCGCGTTTCCGGCAAGGATAAAGACGAGCTACAGGCGGTCATTCAAATGCTTAGGCAGCAGGACTACCCGGTGGCGCTGCAATTTGTCAACTATCGATAGGGATCCTCTGAGCTTCCGTATCTTTCCCCTCAACCCCTCTTGCAAGATTAGAGATCTCAGGATCTGTGAAATGTTGGGTTTAATGGCTGCTGGAAATGGTGATGGCCTACGCTCCTCAAAGCTTGAGTTTTCGGCCAATTGGGATAGGGGGCTCTGGTGAGAAATCTTGTGAAAGTAACCGTCGGAATCAAGCCAGCAAGTCTCTGAGAATCTCATTGGAAAATAGCCAGCCATCGGGTGGGATCAGCCGCAGCCGACCCGCCTCGCAACTGGCCCATCCCTTCTCGAAATAGGGATCCAGCTTCTCCAAAGCTTGCTCGACCTTTGCCCGGCCAAAACGCTCTTGCAAATGGCCCAAATCCAGACCTTCCTGTAAACGCAGCCCCAACATCAAAGTATCCATCCAAACTTCCTCTGGAGATGCTTCAGGAGGGAGAGGGTGAACTCCAGCTTTCACCTGCTCAAAGTAGTGGTAAAGGGTTTTGGGCTGCTGAATGCGCCGTCCCCCCTCGTAGCCGACGGATCCCATGCCAAAGCCAAAGTAAGGGCGATTTTCCCAGTACACTCGGTTGTGGCGACAGGCGTAGCCGGGGCGGGCAAAATTGGAGATTTCGTAGTGGATGTAGCCCGCTTCGGTGAGCAGCTCCCGCGCCATTAGGTACATGGCAACTGTGGTTTCCTCGGTGGGCAAAGGCGCATCTCCCGGTCGGTACATCCGGCCAAATCGGGTTCCCGGCTCAATCGTCAGATCATAGACGGAGACATGGGTGGGGTTAATCTCAAGAACAGCTCGTAGAGACTGCTGCCAGTGTTCCAAAGTCTGGTAGGGCAGCCCAAAGATCAAATCCAGGTTGAAATTCTCAAAGCCCGCCGCCTGCAAGTCGGCCACGGCTTCGTAAACTTCCTCCACTCCATGCAGGCGACCACAAGCGGCCAGCAGCTCTGGCTGAAATGCCTGTACCCCTAGGCTGATGCGGTTGACCCCCAGCTCCCGGTAGCCCGCCAACTGCTCCCGCGTCAGGGTGCCGGGGTTGGCCTCCAGAGAAATCTCGCAGTCGGGATGAAACGGGATCCTCTCCCTCAATTGAGTCAAGATCCGCCCCAGTTGCTCCACCGTCAGCAGAGAAGGGGTGCCACCCCCGAAAAAAATGCTGGTCAACGGTCTGGGATCCCCGGCCAGATGGCGGTAGCGGTAGGCGCCGCCGATCTCCCGGCAGAGCATCTGCACGTAGGTTTCCATCAACTTGCGGGTGCCCAGGCCGGTGGCAAAATCACAGTAGTGGCAGCGTTGCCGACAAAAAGGGATGTGCAGGTAAGCCGCCTCAGGCCAATCAACCTGGTCGCGACAGGGTTGCGGAGCAGTACCGGTCGGAGTGGGATTGTGCAAAGCCGTTGCCACAGCCATGAGTCAGCTCAAACGGGATAGAACCACTATACTGATAGACTCCGAAACTCCTCACGAGAAGGGATCCCATGGGAGCTGTGCGCCTGGCGGTAATCGACTATGATGCCGGAAACTTGCATTCGGCTTGCAAAGGCTTGGAGCGTGCCGGGGCAGAGGTGCATCTGGTAACAGAGCCGGTCGGGCTGGAGCGTTTCGACGGGATCATCCTGCCGGGAGATGGGGCTTTTGATCCGGCCATGCAGCAGTTGCGAGAGCGAGGCTTTGTGGATCCCATCCGGGAGGCGGTGCAGCGGCAGCAGCCCTTCTTGGGCATTTGCATTGGTTTGCAGGTTTTGTTTGAGAGCAGCGAAGAGGGGGTGGAACCGGGGCTGGGCATTGTGCCTGGACGGGTGCAGCGCTTTCGACCGGAGCCGGGCTTGCGTATCCCCCACATGGGCTGGAACCAGTTGCACCTTACCCAACCCCAATCGCCTCTTTGGGCAGGGATCCCGAATCAAAGCTGGGCCTATTTTGTCCATTCCTATCACGGTGTGCCCAGCGATCCAGCCTGGGTGGCTGCTACCACCCAACACGGCAGCCAAACCTGTGTAGCCGCTATTGCCCGCGGCACCTTGTTTGCTACCCAGTTTCACCCAGAAAAGTCCGGCCCCTACGGCTTGAAGATGCTGCGCAACTTTGTCGAGTTTGTTGCCCGTTGCTCCCTTTTATCTGCTCCCAGAGCTTAGTGCCCCATGAACTACTGGCTGATGAAATCTGAGCCCAGCATCTATAGCATCTGGGATTTGCAGCGGGAGGGCCAAACCCTTTGGGATGGCGTGCGCAACTACCAAGCCCGCAACTATCTAAAAGCCATGCAGGTGGGGGATCGCGCCTTTTTCTACCACTCCAACGCCAACCCCCCTGGTATTGCTGGCCTGATGGCAATCCTAGAAACCCAGGTGGTGGATCCCAGCCAGTTTGATCCGACCAGCCCCTACTACGATCCCAAGTCCACTCCAGCAGATCCCCGGTGGTACACGGTGCGGGTGCAATTTTTGGCTGCTTTTGAAAGAGTGATCCCTTTGGCCAAATTGCGGGCCACCTTCACCCCGGAGGAGCTGGAGGTGGTGCGGCGGGGCACACGCCTGTCGGTGATACCTGTGGCTGCAGAGGTTGCGGAGCGCTTGCTCTCACTGGCAAACCTCTCCTCTTGATCTGGGGTAAGCTTCCCGACGGTCTCGCCCGACCATTTCCTCTCCGAGGCAGCTAGCCTCTACAGCGCCGACTCTGTTTTGCTGCCAATTTGACCTAAAACAAACATAAAGGGATTCAAAAAATAGGAAACTGGGCATTCAACGCCTGCCTAGACTTGAGGAAGGAACCCAGGGCGAGGTTACTGTGGCGCTGCACAACAACTATGCCCGCTGGAACCAAGCAATTGTTCAATGGGCAACGCTGGGAGTTCCTCACGGTACGCCAGTTTACCTCAGCGTAGATGAAGAAGTTTTAGCAAGTCTAGGCTTAGGCCCAGTTGAGGACTTTTGCCAAGCCGTGCGCGCCCAGGTGGTAGATGGCCAGCGAGTCCAGCTATCAACTCTGCAAAACCAAAGCTTGCCCGAACCAGCAGGAGTTGCCTTCTTGGCGCTGATGGTGCTCGCCGCCAACGACATGGTGAGGGATGAGGAGCTGGATGAGAGGGACTTCTTTACCCATTTTTGTCAACGATTGGGGGTAGGCGGCGACACTCGTCCCACTGGGATGAAAGCTGGAGATGAAGAAGGCCTATGGCAGGAGTGGAACCAATGGCTAGAGGTAAAGGGATGGATTGCCACCGCCGAGCCAGGGGAAGGCCCGCGCCGGTATTTGAATTACCCCATTTCCCAAACCCTGCTGCGGAAAGCGGACATCCAAAAGCTCTGTTGCCTGTTTTACGAGAAAAACTGGACTACCGCCCGCAGCGAAACTAAGTTACTGGTGGACTTGGCGAGCGAAAAAAACCTGAACCGCCATCTGGAAGAGCTGCTGGACGATCGCCAGCGACACGAGGTACTGGGCGCCGAAATCCTAGCCGTCCATCAGGAGTGGTTAGACGCACAATGCCCGAAACCTGAACAATTTAGCCGACGTCCCCCCACGTGCCTGATTGCAGGGCTGTATCGCACCGAAGATCGGTGGGGGAATCCAGAGTACTACCCTTACCCCAAAGTTCCGCGTCGTTGGCCAGTTGCCGAGGTGACCGTAGAAAACCTAGGTAGCTTGCGTTGTGAGCGCTCTGGTTGGTTTTTCCCTGTTGGCGCACCGCTTTCTGCTGCCGATCTAACAACGGGGAAGTCATGGCCGATTCGAGATCATGCCCACTTGCGGGAACTCCAGCTGCCAGCTCGAGACTTTTGGGTCTTGGTGCCCGATCCTGAGAACCCCGAGTCTAGTGCGCTGGCTAGTTGGGGAGCACCTAAATTGGGCAGTCATTTCACAGTGCTGTTTCGGGAAGCACTCTGGTTGGACTTGCAGCAGCTACGAGAAGAAAAGCTGCTGCAGTGGGAGGGCGATCGCCAGCTTGCCTTTGAAGTAACCTCTGGCTGGTGGGAAATCCAAGAATGTCAGGTGCTGGCGCCGGTATGGGACGGTTTGTTTTTACAACATCCTGAGCTGAAAGAGGCCTTACAACCACGCGATCGTCTGCACATTGCCTTGGGTGGAGGGCTACGGGTACCGCAAGGACAAGGTTGGCTCGAGGGTCACTTGCCAAAGGTGACTGTGTACGGGTTTCAGCCTACGGTAGCCGTGACTCTAACTGAAGTGCGTACCGGGAGCATATATCTTCCAGAAGACCATCGCTCTACCAACCAGCCTTGGGATTTGCCCGCAGACTTACCTCCCGGTACTTACCAAATCCAAGTACGGGGCGGAACTGCCCACCAGGAACGCTTTTTGAAGATCCTGAGTTGGGGTGATTTGTCATTAGCTTCCCTAGAGTAGAGGCATAACTCTATGTCGAAAAAATCTTCTCGGTCAGAGCAAACTTACTGGGGCTTTCGCACCCATACCTCCAGATACAAACCCCAAAAGTTGCTGAATTACTTACAAAAGCGGGTTACTCAAGAAAACTTGGCCGATGTTGTGTCTCATGTTCGTATTGAGAAGGGCATTAAGGAAAGAAGTAGGGGAGAGTATTACTTCTACTTGGGTATTAAGACAAATGCGCGCTCTGATTGGTCATCCACACAAAACACCCTTGAGCAACTGATTAAAACAGTGAGAGGTATCAGTATAGTTAGGATTGGAAGAGAAGGATTTTGCTGGGAAGATATTCGACACATGGTGGGTATCGCCTATGAGTTGGAACGGGATACCCAACCCATTGAGTATTTCCAAGTCAAGCGGCCACCTAAAGTCAACCCACTTGGTTTGGAAACACCTATAGCAGAGGCGGCAGGAAGCGATCGCTCCCAGCCGTGCGAACAGCTGCTTTGGTGGTTATCGGCAGCCGGTTCTGGTTCTTGGGAAACCTTTCAAGCCGTATGCGGTCACCTAGATCTAGTCCAACCGCGTCGGTTGTGGCGTCGGCTGCAGTTGTTAGGGCATCTTCTGGCAGCTCAGGATGGTCAACACTGGCAAATGCAGCCACCTTCCCTGCAGCCAGTGAGCAAAAATTGCTACGTGCTGTACGGTCAGCGAAACGCCAGCCTGCAAGAGTCTTTGCAGCAGTTTGGTCGCCTTGTGAAGATCCCTCAACCTCGAAGGGATGCTCCACCCTGTTGGCAGCTTGAGCTGCAAGCTGATGCTGCCACCGCAATTGCCGAGTTACGGACCAAATACCCTGCCCTAGCCATTCGTCCGGTCGAGGCCCCTCCTCCTTGGGCTGATTGGGTAGCTACGCTAAAGGTCGTCGATTGGGTGCCACTTCACCGCTATCGACTAAAGCGCTACGATGGGAGCAGCTTCGTAGATGTGCCAGACGCCGAGGAAACGGGTTTCTACGAGCTGTACGAGGAGGGATCCCAACGGCAACACGCTCTGTTTTACGACCGCGAGCAAAACACTTGGTACAGCAGCGAGTGGTACGGCCTGCGTTTTTTGGCTTTGACCTGTCTCCGGCCAGGAGAGTTGGTGGTCAATTACCACCCAAATTCTCAAGAGTTAACAATTCCCAGCAGCCAGCGCTGGCCGTTGGCGTACGAACGCTATTTGGTCATGCAATCGGGTTGTTTGCCTGACTACAATCCTGACACTGGAGAGCTGATTTATCGAAACATCACGCCGACTGTATGGCAATTAATTGGCGAGCGACTGCCACATCTCAGCGCAAGGGAATAGCAAATTTGTAGATTACAGTTGTACGGAACGCCAAGGAAAAACCATGTACGATCTCGTCGGTGCCTATCAACGGTTAGATTGGGTCTATCGGCTTTACATCAAGAGTGCTTTTCCCCTGCGGTATCCGGCTCTTAGCGCTGAGCGCGATTGCTGCTTGCAGTCCAGCCCTGAACATCCCTTGCTAAGCGTTCCTCCTTTGCTAGAGCCGACACCGGTCTATCCTTCTTCCGGCAAGACCCTTGAGGCAGCAGCACAGGCGTTACCTGATGGTTACGAAGATTTGGCACATCTTGGTCGGTCTTTGTTTCCAAATTTCCCTCTCTATGAGCATCAGTGGCGGAGCTTGGAAGCAGCCATCGTTCACCAGAAGGATATTGTGGTAACGACGGGCACCGGCTCAGGCAAAACCGAATGCTTTTTGCTACCAATTTTAGCCTATCTTGCTCGAGAATCCCGCACCTGGGATCCCATGTCCCCTCAGAGTGGCGATACGTTCTGGTGGCAGCAGGAAGACAATCCAAAGTGGGTACCACAGCGCCAAGGGCAACAACGACCGGCGGCGATACGGGCCTTGATTCTCTATCCTTTGAATGCTCTGGTGGAGGATCAATTGCGACGGTTGCGCAAGGTGTTGGACAGTCCGGAAACCCATGCCTGGCTCGATCGCGAGCGCGGCGGCAATCGCATCACCTTCGGTCGCTATACGGGACAGACACCCCTCCCCGGTCGTCAGATCCCTGAAAAGGTCAAAGAATTGGCCAAGCTATTGAGAGATCTTCAGGAGCAGCAGGGAAGAGTTGCTGTTCGGAGCAAGAATTCGGATAAAGATTCGGATTTAGTATTTTATTTCCCTCGCTTAGATGGGGGAGAAATGCGCTCACGCTGGGACATGCAAGAACATCCCCCAGATATCCTGATTACCAACTATTCCATGCTCAACATTATGCTGATGCGGCAAATTGAGGCTGGGATGTTCGAGCAAACGAAAGCGTGGTTGCAAGCGGATCGAGGTAATAAATTCTTGCTGATTGTGGATGAGTTACACACCTATCGCGGGACACCAGGGTCAGAAGTAGCTTATTTGCTGCGCTTGCTGCTGTACCGCTTGGGGCTAACAGTCAACTCAGAACAGCTACAAATTTTGGCGACCAGCGCCAGCTTGGAAGAGGGCGAGGCGGGCCGCCGGTTTCTCCGGGAGTTTTTTGGGCGCGATAACTTTGCGGTGATTGCTGGAGAACAAGTTGCTCCGGATCCCGAAGCCCCAGCGCGAGTGCGTCAGTATCAAGTTGCTTTTGCTCAATTTGCCAGAGATGTGCAGGCGGATCCCCTCCAGCCCCTGCGACCTCTCCCTATCCCCGAAGAAGCTCTGACCAAGCTGGTGCAAGAGCTGGGGGGCGATCCCAGCTCAAAACCACTGGAGCAGGCTTTGGGGGAGTGCCTCGAAGAACTCAAGGTTGGCGATGCCTTGCGGGAGGCCTGTCGGCAAGCTAGTGGCAGCGTGCGCGCCACCCCCATCCAAAAAGTTGACCAGCAACTGTTCCCGGGGGCGGCCGTGCCCCAAGGCGGTCTGGTCTCCGAGGCCTTGCGAGGATTGTTGATGGCGACGGCGGTAGCTCAGCGAGAAGACGGGCGATCGCCCCAGCCCGTGCGCGGTCACCTTTTCTTTCACAACCTGCAAGGTCTCTGGGCGTGCAGCAACCCTCACTGCAGCGTTGCGCAACGCTCTCCGGAGAACAACCAGCCGCCTTCACCCATTGGCGCTTTGCACAGCCAACACCGTCTCAGTTGCGACTGCGGGGCGCGTGTCCTGGACTTGATCGTCTGCGAAGTTTGCGGGGAGGTATTCCTGGGGGGCTATGCATACCAATCCGGCGAGTCCCTTATCCTCACTCCCGATCAACCTGACTTGGAAGGCATTCCTGATTTGGTGAACCTTACGCAGAGGTCTGGGAATTATCGCGTTTTTTGGCCCCTGCCCCACGACCCGGAACCTTGGGCGACCCAGCCGCAATATTTGGAGTGGACTGCTGGCAAGGCGAAGCGGGGGTGGGTTGAAGCCAAGCTCAACCCCGCTACTGGTGAACTCCGACAAGATAAAAGCCCCCCTAGAGAAGGCGAGGTTCCCGGCTGGGTGTACCAAGTGAAAGAGGGGGATGGGAATCAGCCCGCCTTGCCGAGCCGCTGCCCTCGCTGCGATACTGATCGCGCTCTCCGTGAGGCCTATCCCACTCCTTTGCGCGTGCACCGCACTGGATTCCAAAAAGCCTGTCAGGTGATTGCCGGAGCTTTGTTGCGGGAAATGCCAACACCGCAATCCCGCAAGCTGGTGGTTTTTTCCGATAGCCGCCAGGACGCAGCCAAGTTAGCCGCCGGTATGGAAATGGATCACTATCGCGATATGGTGCGCTTGCTGCTAGTGCGATCAGCAGAGGAGTATAGGCAAGACCTGCGGGCCTTTCTGCGCTGTGAGTTGCCCAGTCCAGAGGAACGACAGCAACGGTTGCGAGAATATCCCCGGTTGCTACAAGACGTTGAGGGGATGGCGGAGGATTGGGCAGCACGGGATCGCTTTCTTAATCGGCAAGGTGACATTGCTACAGAAGCTCTGCTTTGGACTCAAAACCGGCGACCTGCCAACGAGCAAGTTCGTGAACTGTGGCTCGAGATGCTCAAGTCTTACGGCGAGAAAGTTCCTCTCCTTGCCTTGCGGCGCACCCTGGCAGACCTGCTCTTACATTTGGGACTGTGCCCTGGCGGGATGTCCTTTAGCGCCCTTTACTATTCTAAGGATCGGCATCCCTGGACTGAGCTCTACAACTGGCAAAGTCAACCAGTAACACGAATTGCTGCCCGAACACCAGCGCAAAACACACACCTCGATGAACTCGATGCCTCTTTAGCTGATGAAATGATGTTTACGCTGTTTGCCCATGCGGTCAGAAACATCGAGTCTTTTGGACAGGGCTATGTTACAGCTCAAGTTCCTCCGGAACTGCAAGACGTTGCCAGCGCGGTTATCCGCCAATTGGGAATTCGCAAGCGGCATCGATACTCCAAATTCTACAGACTGGGTACTAGGCGGGAATTACCCCAGTACGTGGAGCGATACTTGAGAAAATTAGAGGAACAGGGCAAGCCAGACTTAAAATCCCAGATCGAGCGGGAGTTGGACAAAATCGGTACCGGTGGCGAGAACGGATTGGTTTTGGATCCAGATCGCCTCTACCTTGTGCCCGTCTCTCGCGAAGGTCTTCAAGGCTACCGCTGTCCTCAATGCGGGGCCTTTTACTTGCACACTGCGGGGGGATGGTGCCCAGAGTGCAGTGGCGGTCGCAACACCAGCAAACGCTCTGACCCGCAGGCCATCCGACTGCAGCCGAGCAGCTTGCCGCGCGACTTGGACTACTACGCCTACCTCTCCGACCCTGAAAACGAACCGTTTCGGATGAATGCTGCCGAATTGACAGGGCAAACCGACAAGGAGGATCGCCTCAAACGGCAGCGCTGGTTCCAGGAAGTGTTCCTAGAGGGAGAAATACCGCTGGCTCAGGGCATTGATTTGTTAAGCGTGACTACCACTATGGAGGCTGGCGTAGACATCGGCGGCCTGCTGGCAGTGATGATGGCAAACATGCCGCCCCGACGGTTCAACTACCAGCAGCGGGTGGGACGGGCTGGTCGGCGCGGTGCCGGGGTCTCCTTGGCAGTTACGTTTTGCCGGGGTCGCAGCCATGACGATTTTTACTTTCAGCGCCCTGAGGCCATTACCGGCGATCCGCCACCCCCGCCCTACATTGACCTGCGCAGCCTCACCATTGCTCGGCGCGTCGTCGCCAAAGAAGTCTTGCGGCAGGCTTTTCAAGATCTATCGGTTGCAGCGGATCTCGAAGATGCAACCAGTGTCCACGGCGAATTTGGCTTGGCCAAAAACTGGCGGCAAGTGGAACCGTCGGTTCGGGATTGGATTGACAACCATCCCCAAGACATTCGAGCTGTGATTGCCCAACTTTGCCAGCAGACTTACATTTCAGCCGAACAGCAGGAAGAGCTGTATCGCTACATCCGCGAGGAGTTGGTCAATAAAATTCGCGAGATTGCTGAGTCTGAAGCCTACAGCCAAGATCAACTTAGCGAACGTCTGGCCAATGCCGGCATTTTGCCCATGTTTGGCTTTCCCACACGGGTGAGGTTACTTTACACTCGCTGGTCTGCCAGCGAAGGCACCATTGATCGCGACTTGGATACGGCGATTGCACAGTTTGCCCCTGGCTCGGAAATCGTCAAAGATCGGGCAGTACACACCGCCTGCGGATTGGTGGAGTTGGTGCCTCGCCCAAGAGGCGTACAATCGCGTCCCGGCTTGGTGCCGCCCCTCGACAAACCCAATCGCTGGCTAGGTCTGTGCTGCAACTGTCAAGCCATGATAGAGGACTACCAGCCACAGCAGCCGCTTTGCTCTCCTCCCCCAGCTACCCACAAGCCGGCAAAGCAAGCCTGTCCGGTATGCCAGCAAACCACCCTCCGCTGCATTGATGCGCGGGAACCCAGGGGCTTTTTCACCAACTTGCAGCCGTGGGCTTTTGATGGTCAATTTGAGTGGCAACCCCGCGTCAGTCGGCCAACCTTGGGCGCGGACGGACTTAAGGCGGAAGCGACGACCGCAACGACCGGCAACGCTCACCTGCGGGGAGGCAGCGATGACGTTTTAATCGTCAATGATCGCGGCGGCGAGGGGGGGTTCCTGTTACAAGCGGATAAGAGGTGGCCAGGAGCTTATGTTTGTCCTGAAGTTCAGGGGAAACATTTCGAAGGAATAGGCCCTACCTATCGGATTGCCCTACTGTCTAAGCGACGCACTGACGTGCTGCTGGTCAGCCTTCAAACTTGGCCGCCTGGCGTGTTTGCTGACCCAACAACTGTGGAAGGGCGAGCAGCTTTGTATTCCTTCGCCTTCTGGTTGCGAGCGGCTGCCTGCACCTTTTTGGATGTCGATCCTGACGAGTTGCAAGCCAGCTTTCAGACGAAGGAAGAGGCTGGCCGAGTGGTGGGTCAGGCTTTTCTGTTCGACAAGCTGGAGAATGGCGCGGGGTATTGCCTCTACCTCGCTCAGCCGGAGGTCTTCTCGAAGCTGCTGGAACAAGAGGACTTGTCTCAACCCAACAGTTTGGCCTTCCGTTGGCTGCAGCACCAGCAGACCTGCGACACGTCCTGCAACAACTGCTTGCGCGATTACTCCAACCTAGCCTACCACGGGCTCTTGGATTGGCGACTAGCCTTGGATATGGCGCGCCTTCTGCGAGATGCTAGGGCACCGGTCGATTTGCAGAGCCCTTGGGGGGAAGAGCAGGAAAATCCCTGGCGGCGCTTGGTGGAGCAGGTACTGCCGCCACTGCTGGAAAACCTAGGCTTCCAGCAAGTGTCTCAGGATTTTCTCCTGCCGGTGTGGACGGGAAACCGGGGGCGGGAAGTGCGGATTGTGCGCCATCCTATTTGGACTGATGAGCATCCCATCTGGCAACAAACTGTTGAGCAAGTCCGTCAGGCCTATCCCCAGGCCCACATTCAGGCAATCAATCCTTTTTTGACGTTGCGACGACCAGGGGATGTCTTGGCAAAGTCAACAAAAACTACCCGCTCTAAGCGTCCTGGTGCTGCCTGACTTTATTTCGCTCAGTTTCTTTAGCCTGCGGTGGAAGAGGGCAGCGCGACTCAGTAGTCCAACACTGCCGACGCTCTCTCTACGGGCTAAACACGTTGGCAGAGGCGATTTCTTTCTATTCCAGGGCCTAATAGCCTTTCTATTCTCTGACTCTGAACTGCGCCAATCCCTACAGAGCTCCCTCCAATCCAGAGCCAAAAGCCGAGAGCCCCCACTGCTGCAAGCTATCGAAGGCCGCGTAGGCCGTTAGATCCGGCTGCAGGGGCGTAATCGACACATAGCCCTCAGCAACCGCCCGCACGTCCGAACAGGGATCCACCTCCTCTTCCACCACCTCTCCAGCTAGCCAGTAGTAGGCCTTGCCGCGCGGATCCACCCGTTTCTCGTAGAGATCTGTGTACTTGCGCCAGGCCAGGCGGGCCAAGACCATGCCGCGTATTTCAGCCAGCGCTAGGGGGGGCACGTTGATGTTCAACAGCATCGGCTCCCCCAGGGGTTTCAGGCTCAGTTTCTCCAGTAGCTTCAGCACCACCTGGGCCGCTGGTTGAAAATCCTGATGGGTAAAACTGGCCAAGCTTACTGCCAGGCTAGGGATCCCTTCCAATAGCCCTTCCATTGCCGCCGAGACGGTGCCGGAGTAGAGCACGTCGGTGCCCAGATTGGCTCCCTGATTGATGCCGGAAATCACCCAATCGGGAGGACGATCCAATAGCCCGTCCAGACCTAACTTGACACAGTCGGAAGGGGTGCCCGAACAGGCCCAGGCCTGCACTTCTGGAGGAAATCCCTCCCGCACCGGATCCACCCGCAGCGGCTTGTGCAACGTCAGGGCGTGGCCGGTGGCCGAGCGCTCCCGATCCGGACAGACCACCGTTACCTGGTGCCCCCCCAGCTGGGCCAGCGCTGCCGCCAAACACCGCACCCCTGCCGCCTGGATGCCATCGTCGTTGCTGATGAGAATATTCATCCCAGCCACCCCACACCCGCCCTTAGACATACACCAGTCTGACCCAATGATCTGCGCTGATCCCCCAGGTAGCCAAGTTCAGCGGCAGAATCTGAAAATTTACGGCTTCTTGGGGTTATTATTGGACGTAGCCTTTTGAACAATATCAGTAGGAACACAATGTCACCCTATGAGGTCAAGTGCCATTATGAAGCTAAGGTAAAGTAAACCCTGCGGTTTCCTTCCTCTTTGTATTTGCCTTCTTGTGTGTATCTTGCTGTTTCTCCGTCCCCATCTTCCTAAGACTCCGTCCCGTTGACGTGTAGGTGCTCCGCACCGCCGGCGCGAACGCGGAAGCGTTGCATAGCCTACAGCCGGGTAAAGCTGGAAAGTCTGTAAAACCCATCAGGTCGCTCGAGCGACAGGAAGTTGATCTCATGTCACTTGTTTCCATCACATCGGCAACAGAGGCTCAGGAATGGCGTGAGCTTTGCCAGTGGGCCGAGGAGCACTACCGCTGTCGCACCTTTCCCAAAGACGTGCGCATTCCCACTCGTCCGGGATTGGTGTACATCACCCAAGAGGGAGTGGTGCGCCTGGTCAGCCAAACTCCAGAGCGGCGGGAGGTCTTTGTTGGGTTCATCACGGCTGGATTTCCTTTTGAGCTGAGCAACCCAGAGCGCTTTGAGTTGAAAGCCTGCACCCACGCCGATCGCACCACGGTGATGTGGTTTTACTGGCAGGATCTGGAGCAGTGGCCCTATCTGCACCAGAAGATTCAGGAAAACTTCCGCCAGCAACTGCAACGGAAGCTGCTGTGGTTGGGAAATCTGGGCCAACGGCGCGCCATCGATCGCCTCAAGGGCTTCTTGAGCCTGTTGATCGAAGAGTATGGACAGCCCTGTGAACAAGGGATGTATCTCCCCTGGCCCCTTACCCATGCCCAGATTGGGGATGCCATTGGGGCCACCCGCGTGACGGTGACTCGTCTTCTGGGATCCCTGCGTTCGAAAGGGTTTGTGCAGGTGCTGGATCAAAACTTAATTTGCATTCCCAACGGGGTAAAGCTCCAGCCCACTCCGAAGAAGGCGGCCAGCGCCTAACCCTGCTGTCTAGATGCTATCCAGAGTGTTATGCCTACAGCAGTCGGGAACTGCACTGCTGACGCGATGGGCCTGCAGCTCCACTACCGTACTTGGGGAAAAGGGATCCCCTCCCTCCCAATCTTGATGCTCCACGGCCATCCGGGCAATGCCGACTGCATGGCGGTATTTGCAGAGGCAGTGGCGGGGATCCACCCCTGTGTGGCGCCAGATCTGCGTGGCTACGGGCATTCCCAGGTGACGGATCCCTTTGAGATGCAGGATCACCTAGAGGACTTGGAGCGGCTGCTGGATCGCCTGGGCTGGCAGGCGTGTCTGGTGCTGGGCTGGTCTTTGGGCGGGATCCTGGCCCTGGAGTTGGCTTTGCGGCTGCCGGAGCGGGTAAAAGGCTTGGTTTTGGTGGCCAGTGCCGCCTGCCCCCGCAGCAACCATCCCCCCACCGATTTTTGGGATCAGGTCAACACCGGCGTTGCCTCGCTGCTCAACTGGCTTTGGCCCGGCTGGGAATGGAACATCGAGACCTTTGGCCGTCGCTCCCTTTACCGCTACCTGATGCAGCAACAGACCCCAACGGCCTATCGGTATTTGGCGCACATGGCCTTGCCCGCCTATCTGCACACCTCCCCCCAGGCTCGCCAAGCTCTGCGCGCCGCTTTGCAACGGGGCTACAACCGCGAGGGAGATCTGCACCGAATTCGCATCCCGGTACTGCTTATGGCCGGCGAGCGGGATCGCCACATCACCGCCAACAGCAGCCTGGCCACAGCCCGCGCCCTGCCCCACTGCACCTGCATTGTCTATCCCAACGTGGCTCATCTCTTTCCCTGGGAGATCCCCGACCGGGTGGGACAGGATCTGCGCCGCTGGCTCAGCGCTCAAGACTGGGCAAGTGGGATCCCGGTGGTTGGCTCTTCCGCTTCCTCTGCAGACAAGGCGGCAGAAGCCTGACCCTGGGCCAACTTCCGCAGCCGGGCAAAGGCCTCTTCCTCTAGATGGATCTGCTGCTGCTGTTGTTCTTCTGGGGTGCGCAGGCGCTTTCCCAACGGCTGTTGCAGCGTGCCCAAGAGCAACGGCTCGGAAACTCCCGGCTCGGGATGGATGACGGTGCGGGCCCGCAAGGTGAACACCGGCGAACCAGTGGAGAAGCGGCCCGGGGATCCCAAATCGCTGGCCGCCTGCTTCAGGGTGAGGATCAGTTGCTCTGGGGTGATATCCGGGCTGACAGCAATAACCGCTCGATCCGCCCCTTGGTCATAGACGGTGGTGTAGGGGGCAGCACCGGGAATGCGGGAGCGAAAGATCGGCCCCAAGCTGAGGGCAAAACATCCCGCTGTTAAAACCAGCGCAAACGCCGTGTAGCCCACCAGCGCAAACTTCAAGGGCCAATTGCGGATCCAGGCCAGCAGGGTGAGCACAGCCAGCAAGCCTGCTAGACCTAGCCCAATTTGGGTGGCAGAGGCAAAGAAAGATTCCAAAGTTGCATCCATGATTCCCCAGTTTAGCGGCTAGAGCTTCATCTCTAGGATGCAGGATGAGCCCGATTCTGGCTGCCCTATCTAAGGACTCCGTCCCGCTGGCACCCTGCTCCAGAAGGGCTTGGCTGGTTCTATCACCAAACCCCTGTGAGAAGAGGCGAGAGGGATCAACCTACCAAACCCAGAAAGCAGCGAGCCTTACAGCTCGTCACAGCAGACTAAAAATCATGGGCAAGGTCGGATTCGAACCGACACGGTTTCCCGCCGCATTTTGAGTGCGGTGCGTCTACCAGTTTCGCCACTCGCCCGACTTGGAACCATTATCCTACTGAACTGGCGAAACCTCGTCAACCAATCCCCCGAACTCTATCGGCGGCGGTCTTTCTCCAGTTGCTGGGCCTTTTGCCGAAGCTGGCGGGTTTGCTCCATCACCTCCTCCAGATCCTCGTGGGATAGCCGCTCGACGTAGTTAATTTTGATCTCTTCCAGCAAGTCTTGCAGGAGAGAGCGAATTTCTTCCGAAGCATGCTCCTGGCTGAGTTCCCGTGCCAAGACCTCACCAAACCGCTGCATCAGTTGCGCTGCCAGCTTGGAGCCGACGGGATCCTCGAAACTGCCCGTCAGGGTTTTGTAGGTGGTGGTGGTCAGCTCGTTGGCCAGGCGCTCCGTCAGTTGGCCAGGCAGGGATCCCAGGCCGGGAAGCTGTTCTAGAGTTTGCATGGCAGGCAACTGCTTGAGCAGGCCATCCAGGTTGTAGCGGAGCAGTTGTTGCAATTCCGGTTGCACCTGGGGCAAAACGCGGTAGAGAACAATGCGAAAAACCAGGTTGGCAATCGCCTCCAGCTCGTTGGTGTTGTTGATATCAATGTAGTCGCGCTGGGTACGCGCTGCCGGCAGCAGGGGCAGGGATCCCCGCTGAATGGATACCTGGATTTGGTTGATCACCCGCACGACAATGACTTCCGTCAGATCCTCGGCGAAGTTGGTAACAAAGCCCTGGCTCACCTGGGCGCGTACCCGCTCCAGATCCAGCAACTGTGCTTGTCCCAGCCGGATGGTGACGGGGATCACCCGCAGCCAGCGCCAAAAGGGCAGCAGCAACAGCACATCGTACCAACGCCAGAGCATGGCATCCAGCGAATTGACGCCGGTGTAGCGGCGGCTGATGGCCACCGTGCGCAGCAAAAATTCCAGCCCAAACAGAAGCACGAAGGGAAAATCCAGCACCGGGAAAAAGTCAACAGGGTTACCGCTCTCGCCAATGGGGCGGAAATAGTTGGTCTCGAAGAGGGGGCGCAGCCGGGTCTGGAAAAATTCAATTCCATCTGCGGGATCGGCGCCGGCCAAGTACTCAGCAGTCCAAAAGCGGGCAAAGGCAGCTCTGGCGGAGTCGGCTTCTGGGATGTGCTCCCGCATCAAATTGAGGATACGCACAAACTGGCCAGTTTTGTTGGCGCCGTAAACTACCCGGCTCCGACCGCTAAGCGGTACGGAGCGGGCTTTCAGTAGCCCTGAGCCTGTTCTGCTCTACCAGAGAACAAAACAAGCCCGAACCTCTAGGCTGGTTTACGACAGCCCCCAAGAGCGCAATCACATTCGCACCATTCAAGTCCGCATCCCCTTCCCATCCACAGTGCCCACACTTGAACGACTTGCCACTGCGATAGGATTGCGCAGGGTCGGGATGAATGTGCAAACACCGGTGGCAGGTCTGCGACGTGTAGGCAGGCGGCACCAGAATCAAAGCAACCCCTGCACGCAGAGCCTTGTACTCCAAAAATTGACGGAGTTGATAAAACGCCCAACTGTTGGCCCTGCGCCGCTCAGCTTTGCTGCGTGGCTGTTGATTGACCCTTTCCCGGATCCCTGTCAAGTCTTCCAGAGCAATAGCGCTGTTTGTGGCTTTTGCCCTAGAGACAATAGCTTTGGAGATGCGATGATTGACCCACGCTTGAAAGCGTCTCTCCTTGCCAGACAGCCGTTGCAGCAGTTCTCTGCATCTGCGCCGCGAACTGCGTGTGCCCTTACTGGCTTTGCGTTGGAGTACCGCCCTCAACCGGGAGTAGTGGTCTCGGACTCTGTTCAACTGCTGTCCATTCCAGTTGTCCCCCTCTGACGTATGGGCGATATCCGTCCTGCCCAAGTCCACCCCGATCACCTTGTCGGTATCTTGTTGCTTGAGTGGCTTTTTCTCTACGCAAATCTGGATGTAGTAGGAGCCATCTTTGCGCTTGACCAGGGTGGCAGATTTGGGGTTGGAACCAGCCAGCATTCCCCTCTGGTAGTTACCAATGGCTAGCTCAAAGCGTTCTCTCCCTTCAACCGTGGTCAGCGACACCGTCCAGTCTTTCTCGCGGAATGAAAAGATACGTGCGTCGTAGGTAACGAACCTACGCTTGAACTCTTTAACCGGACGGTTGCGCTGTCTCGCCACTTTGCGAGCGCCTGCCACCCGTCTGCACACCTGTTGAGCCAAGTTACTGGACAAGCCGAACCGGGCTCGAATCTCGTAGTAGCAAAGGGATTGCAGTTTGACCGCGTTGACGATCTTCTCCGGCGTGTTCTGGTTGACCCAGTTCAAGGCTTGGCCAAAAGCCTCCATCGTCGCGTCCAATTTGGCGGCTTGCGACTGGGACGCCTTGAGCTTACAGGAGACGGTCAGGACTTGGCTCATAAGTTCATTGTACTTCATCAAAGCGCATTCCTCCCGACACTGACCCTACGGGTACAGTGCGGGGCTCCTGCGATTTCTAGCTGAGAATCCGTTGAGCAGCGTTCAAAGGACTCCGTCCTGGCCTTGGGTCAACCAGTTGGTTTGAGTCAGCCTTAGTCTACCACCCCTGGGGTGAGCCACCCTTGGCTTGAGCAAGCTGTAGTGCAACCTGGCCAAAATGCCGCCAAATGGCCTCTGCCTGTGGCCCCACCTGGCGCAGAATCCAACCCTTACAGATGGGATCCGGAGACTTGACCAGCCAGTATGGGGACTCCGTTCCGCTGATGTGAACGGTCAGCCAAGTGGGTTCCGGCCAATCCCCCAGCAAGTACAGGGATCCCCAACAGAGATGGGATCCCAGCACTGACGCGGCGGAGACCTGCCGATGGGGAAAGTGCAGATCCATGTGTTCCTGCAGCCAGAGTTTTCTCCCCTCGGGGGAGGATGGGATCCCAGCAGTGACCCAAACTTGCAAGCAGTTGGCAAGATGTTCAAACTGCCAGCGTTCGTCCATGGCCAGCCGTCCGGCAGTCCAGATCTCGGCATAGGCCAGGCGGGCTGTGGGATCCAGTTCGATCTGCACCTGCTGGCGAAAGTCTGCCCCTGCCCCCGGAATGGTCGGGTAAGGGATCCAGATCAACTGGCTGGTGGGGGCCAGCTTGACCTTGACCTGTTGCCGAATCAAGCCGGGATGCAGCCGCGTTGCCCCTTGGGTGCGAATTTCCAGTGCCGAGCCTGGCCCCAGCCCGATCTCGATCCGGTGGCGATCCCCACCCAGCAGGCCGCCGTTGGGGTTGCGCAGGTAGTACACAGGTGGCTCCCCAGGGGATCCCAGCCATTGCAGGGGAGCCTGAGAATACTCCCAAATACGGGTATGTTCGCCTCGGCGGGTTGCCTTCAAGATGGCCTTACCGAAGTTCACAGGCGGCTCACCGAGGGGGGGTCGGCCTTGATGGGCCGAAACAGCACCTCCCGCTCCAGCCAACTGAGAACCTGCTCCAGCCCCTCACCCGTGCGCAGGTTGGTAAAGACAAAGGGCCTATCTCCCCGCATGCGACGGGCATCCCGTTCCATCACCCCCAAGTCTGCTCCCACATAGGGAGCCAGATCGATCTTGTTGATCACCAGCAGGTCGGAGCGGGTGATCCCCGGCCCGCCTTTGCGCGGGATCTTGTCCCCTTCGGCCACGTCGATGACGTAAATGCAGGCGTCCACCAGCTCCGGGCTGAAGGTAGCTGCCAAGTTGTCCCCCCCCGATTCCACCAAGATGAGATCCAGGGGGCAAAAGCGGCGCTCCAGCTCCTGAATGGCGTCTAGGTTGAGGGAGGCATCTTCCCGAATGGCGGTGTGGGGGCAGCCGCCGGTCTCTACGCCAATGATCCGCTCTGCCTCCAGGGCCTTGGCCCGCACCAAAAACTCGGCATCCTCGCGGGTGTAAATATCGTTGGTCACCACCGCCAAAGACAGGTGGTCCCGCAGCGCCAAGCAGAGCTTTTCCACCAAAGCGGTTTTTCCGGATCCCACCGGGCCGCCAATGCCAACCCGTACCGGCTGGGAAGTTTGCGCAACTTTGCCCGACATCGGATACCTGCTCCTCTTTTTGGGCATTCTAGAACCAGATGCTTGCAAGGGATCCGAGTATGGTTCGGCTTTTGGTGGCAACTGCTGTGGTGCTGGTGGGATTTTTGCTGGTTAACCGCCTCTATCGCAACCCGCTGAGTTCGGAGCCGAGACCAGAGCAAGCCAGCCCAGAAGCTGCCCAGCAAGGGATCCCTCAAGGTGGGCCGCTGCAGATTTACCAATCTCGGGAACAGATCCAGCAAACCCTCAACCAAGGGGCTACCGCCACCCAGCAGCAGGTGGAAGCCGTTGAGCAATCCTTGGGCAATCCTTGACCCTTGACAAGTAAGAAGGGAGGCAGGTGCCTGGTTTCAGGCGGAGAAGGGATCCCTCCCCCAGACCGTGAAGCGCCCCTCAGGCTTGGGCGGATCCCCCAGACGCGCTAAAGTCGAGAATGCTGCAATTTTACAGACTGTCCATGCGGATCCCTCCTGTTACCCCAGAGAAAGCCGATAAGCAACTGCAAAAGGTTTACGAAAGCCTGGAAAAAACCTACGGCACCGCCCTCAACCCCCTGCAGGTGATGGCCCACAAGCCCCAACTGATGCGAGCCGTGATGAACCTCTACGGGGCGCTGCACACCCAAAACCCCAACTTGCCTGAAGAGCTGAAGGAGCTGGTCAGCATCCGCATTGCCCAAATCAACGGCTGCCGCCACTACTGCCTTCCCTACCACACCCTGCAGGCGCAAAAGTACGGCGCCTCCCCTGCCAAAATTGCGGCGGTGGCCCAGGCCCGCACCAGCACCCTCTACACCGAGGCGGAAAAGCTGGCCATCGAGTACGCTGAGCGGATGACCGTGCCCAGCATGGTGGTGACCGATAGCTTCTTTGCCCAGCTAAAAGCCATTTGGTCAGATGAAGATCTGGTGGAGCTATCGGCTTGGATTGGCTTTATGAACTTCTGGACTAAGGTGATTGCCGCCCTGGATGTGCCTTTGGATCCCATCTTTGCCGAGCAGCTTCACGTCTCATGAACAACCGGCAAACTCCCCTCTCTCAGGGGGGTAAGGGATCCCGACCCAAACCCTCCACTAGGCCCAGTCGTCTCGCGTGCTAAAGCTGCGGTCGTACACCTGGCCGCGGGCATGGATCTGGCGGGTCTGGGCGAACAGCTCTTCTTCGCTCAGGCCCCACTGTTCCAGGATTTGATCCAAATCCCGCTGCAGATCCCAGGCGCCGGGGAAGCCGTGGTAACGGATGCGCAAACGGGCGACTTCCGCCAGCACCCACTCGGAGAGGGGCCTCTCCTGGGCCTGCACCATCAGCTCATCGAGCGCAGCTCGGTCGGTGGCATATTGCGGATGTTGCTGCTCTCGTCGGGATGAGCCATTCGCGGGTGAACGGGATACAGCCATCGGCCTCCCTCCTTTTTTCTCACTCTAGCTGAGTTCCCCTGGAGACTTTCAATATCGAGGATTGGGATCCCTGATGGCATGGGATCCCGAGAAGGCAGAAGAAAACCGCTATACTGCAAATGTTGCAGACCATGAACATTCTTCAGTTGCGGAGGCGGCGGCTATGCCCATGCCCATGATCGAGACCCGTACCGACCGGATGTTGCTCAACTTTGGGCCGCACCATCCCTCCATGCATGGGGTTTTGCGTTTGCTGGTCACCCTAGATGGCGAAAACATCGTCGATTGCGAACCGGTGATCGGCTACTTGCACCGCGGCATGGAGAAAATCGCCGAAAACCGCACGGTGGTGCAATACCTGCCCTACGTCTCCCGTTGGGACTACGGGGCCGGCATGTTCAACGAGGCCATCACCGTCAATGCCGTTGAGAAACTGGCCGGGATCAGCGTGCCCAGACGGGCCAGCTACCTGCGGGTGATCATGTTGGAGCTAACTCGTATTACCAACCACCTGCTCTGGTTTGGCCCCTTCTTAGCAGATTTGGGCGCCCAAACCCCCTTCCTCTACGCCATGCGGGAGCGGGAGTGGATCCTAGACTTGTTTGAAGCCGTCACCGGCATGCGCCTGATCAACAACAACTATTTCCGGGTGGGCGGCGTGGCGGTGGACTTGCCCTACGGCTGGACGGAAAAATGCCTAGACTTTTGCGAGTATTTCTTGCCCAAAGTGGATGAATACGAGCGGCTGGTTACCGACAACCCGATTTTCCGCCGGCGGCTGGAAGGGGTGGGAGCCATCTCCAAGCAAGACGCCATCAACTGGGGTCTGTCGGGTCCCATGTTGCGGGCCTGCGGCGTCAACTGGGATCTGCGCAAAGTGGATCACTACGAGTGCTACGACGACTTCGACTGGGAGGTGGCCGTTTACCCCGAAGGGGATTGCCTGGCCCGCTATCGGGTGCGCATGAAAGAGATGCGCGAGTCCTGCAAGATCGTGCAGCAAGCCGTCAAGGCTTTGCCAGGAGGCCCCTTTGAAAACCTGGAAGCCAAGCGGATGCTGGAGGGGCCGAAGTCGGAGTGGAACAAAGGGGACTACCAGTTCATCAGCAAAAAGCCTTCCGCCAATTTCAAGATCCCCAAAGGGGAAGCCTACGTGCGGGTGGAGAGCGCCAAAGGAGAGCTGGGCATTTACATCGTGGGAGACGACAACGTTTGCCCCTGGCGCTGGAAGATCCGTCCCCCCGGCTTTGTCAATTTGCAAGTGTTGCCTCAGCTCATTCGCGGCATGAAGGTAGCCGACATGATCGCCATCCTCGGCAGCATTGACATCATCATGGGCGAGGTGGATCGCTAGGAATCGCTAAGATACTTACGGAAAGCGAGGACAAAGGCGATGGCCTGGGCGATCTTGGTTCTGCCGCTGTTGATTGTGTCTGTCATTGCTGCGGTTATCGGCCCCAAGCAATGGGCTAAGTACCAAGAGGAAAGGCGCCGCCGCGCGGAAGAGCTATCTGATGCTCGCCTTCAGGCCATCATCCAGCAGGAGCTACGCCGCCGCAACCGTCCCCCCCAATCGGATCCCAACGGGAAAACTTAGCTACAGGGATCCCAAACCCTACCCAACCCGCCATCTCTAGGGAGCTACTCACCCCCATGACAAACGCTGGTATCGACCTACAACTTGGCTTCGAGACTGCCCTACAGAACCTAGGCTTGGGAGCAGGCGCAGCCCATGCCCTCTGGATGCCCCTGCCCATGTTGCTGCTGATCATCGCCGCCACCTTGGGGGTGATGGTCATGACCTGGCTGGAGCGAAAAATCTCGGCAGCAGCCCAACAGCGGATTGGCCCCAACATGGCCGGCCCTCAGGGAGTGCTGATCCCGATTGCCGATGGCATCAAGCTGCTGACCAAAGAAGATGTTCTGCCCATCTTGGCCGACCCAGTCTTGTTTACGCTGGGGCCGATATTGGTTTTCCTGCCCGTCTTTTTGTGCTACCTGGTGGTTCCCTTTGGCCAGAACCTATTGATCTCCAACATTGCCATTGGCGTGTTTTTCCTGATCGCCACCTCCAGCGTGCAACCCATCGGTTTGTTGATGTCGGGCTACGGTTCCAATAACAAGTACTCCTTGCTGGGTGGGCTACGCGCGGCAGCTCAATCGATCAGCTACGAACTGCCGCTGGCCCTGTCAGTGTTGGCCGTGGTGTTGATGAGCAACGGTCTGGACACGGTGGGGATCGTCGAACAGCAGAGCGGCCTGGGCATTCTGAGCTGGAACGTCTGGCGGCAGCCCATTGGCTTTGTCATTTTCCTGATCTCGGCTCTGGCGGAAACGGAGCGGATCCCGTTCGATTTGCCGGAAGCAGAAGAAGAGCTGGTGGCCGGTTACCAAACGGAGTACTCCGGCATGAAGTTTGCCCTGTTTTATCTGGGATCCTACGCCAACTTGCTGCTGGCTTCTCTGATTGCGGCAGTGCTGTACTTGGGGGGTTGGTCGTTTGTGGTGCCGGTGGAAACGATTGCTGCACTTGCCGGGATTCCTTTGGATAACCCTTTCTTGCAGATCGGCGCGGCGGCCTTAGGCATTGTCATGACGATGGTCAAAGCTTTTATCTTCATCTTCTTGGCCATCCTGCTGCGCTGGACCTTGCCGCGGGTGCGCATTGACCAACTGCTGGACTTGGGGTGGAAGTTTTTGCTGCCCGTATCCTTTGTTAACTTGCTGCTGACGGCAGCCCTAAAGCTCGCCTTCCCCACCTTTTTTGGGGGTTGAATGAGAAGTAAAGAGGCCAGAGAGGGAGAACATAGACCATGACTTTTCTAAAGCGTGTCAAAGAATATGTGGGCGATGCCTTCCGAGCCGCCAAGTACATCGGCCAAGGGATGGGGGTTGTCTTCGACCACATGGGCCGGCGCCCGGTAACCGTGCAATACCCCTTCGAAAAGCTGATCCCCTCTGAGCGCTTTCGGGGACGCATCCACTTCGAGTTCGACAAGTGCATTGCCTGCGAGATCTGTGTTCGAGTTTGCCCAATTGACCTGCCGGTGGTGGATTGGGCCTACAACCCAGAGCTGAAGAAAAAGGAGCTTTACAGCTACAGCATTGATTTTGGGGTGTGCATTTTCTGCGCCAATTGTGTGGAGTTTTGCCCCACCAACTGCCTCTCGGTAACCGAGGATTATGAGCTGGCCGCTTACGACCGCCATGACCTCAACTACCATCAGGTGGCGATGGGCCGTCTGCCCTCTAAGGTTACCGAAGACCCGATGGTGACCCCCTTGCGAGAATTTGCCTATCTGCCCAAAGGGGTAATCGATCCCCACGACTTGCCTGCTGGATCCCAGCGGGCTGGCAAACGACCGGAGGAGATTCTGGCGGAAATGAGAGCGGCCAAAGCTGCTAAGGAAGCCGAAGCGAAAGCAGCCAAGGCTGCTGCGGAATAGCGTGACATACTCCCGCACTCATGCTGACGCAAAGCGCTCCGCGCCGCTGTCCGCCACCCCTAGCCCCTTTCCCAGGGGATGTGACTGTTTGAACTTGTGGGACTGCCTTCCAGCATCGCCCGCTGCCGCAAGGTGATGGCCAGAAAAAGCGTCGAGGCCGCGAAGTTGGAGCTGTCCTTAGTGGGAAGGAGATGCCTGGGGCGCAGAAATAAGGTCTTCTGAACCCTGCGATCTGCAATCAAAGATCTGAGTATGAGTATAGGTGTGGTGTCCTAGTCTGAACCAAAATGGCCATACGTGGGCAGGGCAGATGGCTGCCAGCCTTGGCTAACTTCAGGGGAAGGAAAACGTAAACCTACCCGCCAAGCCAGGGGATGTGGCCAAGCCGCTAAAAGTCTGCGCGACGTTTCCGCTCTTGCGAACCGTTACGGTAAAGGGAATGGGAGCAGTTGATTGGGAGCAGCGCCGGAACAATCTCACCTCGATGAAGTATGGCCCTGAGGGCGGGGTGGAAGCCCAAAAGACATTCTCCACAGCATTTTGGGTTACGGCAACACAGTCGGCATTGGCATCCACATCCAGCCGTCCTCCAGAAGGGACAATTCGGTTGTTAAAAAACACGGTCTGCTGCGTGGGATCCGTAACATACAGGTCAAGGTCATCGATGGTGTTCCAACTCAAGGTAACTTGAATGGGGCCGGTGCCCAATACTGGAGGTGTGGGGGTGGGAGAGGGTGTCGGTGCAGGAGTGGGGGTGGGAGAGGGTGTCGGTGCAGGAGTTGGCGTGGGCGCAGGTTCCCCAGTGACCCTCTGAGCAAAGTTTCCTTGGAAAGTATTGCCAGCCAGGTAGGCTGCGACTACCGCATCTGGGGTGCCGGGGGCCGCCTGAATTGCCACTCCTACGCCCTCGCCCCGAGCTAGGAACGTATTCCCGGAAATGGTGCGGGCCTGGGTTCCCTGCAAAATACGAATGCCGACACTGCCGGCTATCCTGCCCACGCCGATCCGGTTGGATTGAATGGATGGAATTGAGCCTGCCCCATCCAGCTGAATCCCGGTAGTGCCACTCGTACCTGCTTGCCGCGCCTGCAGTACCAAGCCGGCTCCAGCCGTGGGTGGATCCCCTTCGATTTGGTTGTTGCGGAAGATCCCGCCGGAGTTGTCACCATAGCGAACGGCCAAAGCCCCCAAAGCCTGCAGGAGAATTGTGTTGTTTTCAAGGATGGGATTGCTGCCCGGCACAGTGCCTATGCCCACCCCACCCGTTTTACTGACAATCGGCGAGACACGGCTGACCCGGCCATTCCCAGAGATCTGCACACAGGGATCCAAAAATTGCTGGCACAAAATCTCGGCCAATTGGTTCAAGGCTCCCTCTAGAACCGCAGCATTGCCGTTGACCAAGATGTTGGAGCGAGGGTCGTTGAGGGTGACCTTGCGCGGCTGAAAAGTGCCGTTGTTCACCTGCACCCGTCCACCCCCCAGCACCACATCTACCCCCTGCAGGCTGGTTTGGCCGGCTACAATCACGTCAAAGAGCCCGGTCAGGATCTCATAGGCGGTGGAGCTGGTGATGCGAATGCGACCGCCGTTGGTGCCATCGCCGCCATCCAGGGCCAGGTTGCTTTGCAAAGTTTCCCTGCCCGTCCCCAAAATCTCGATCAGCACCTCCAGGCCGGCTGTGGCAGTCTGAAGTCGCTGCGCCTCTGCAACTGCGTCTGCCAGTTTGGTAAAGGGGCCACTGGCCGGATCCACTCTCAGGATGATGGGCCCGCCACCTGGCGGAGGAAGAGGTGGAGAACTGCCGCCGCCACCCCCACAGCCGAGGGCAACCCCCGCCAACAGAGGCAGCAAGGCTGAACAGATCCCCCAACCAGATTTGGATACTTGGCCAAGCATAGGTGGAAAGCCCCTTACAAGCGCTTAGCGGTTAAGGTTGTTACAGCAACAAACAAGAGCAACAAACAACTGCCACGGGGTCAAGGTACAGATGGCCAAGCTGGGATCCAATGCCCTCAGCAAAAGCATCCTCTGATGGATCCTCTGTTTAGTCAAGGCTTCGCCAGGGATCCGCAATCAATCGGCAACAAAAATCTCAAAAATCTAGCGCTCTTCAGGTACTTCGAGGGTTCCGGCGAGGATGTCTTGCTTCACCGCTTCCACAGCAGCCACCAAATCCGCTGAGAGCAAGGCTTGGTTGTATTCATCCAGGGCATAGCCCACACCCTCGTTCTCCAGGCCAAAGGTTTGAATGCCGCCGACAAAGTTGCCTTAAAGTTGCCTTCCACCACGCTGCGAATCACTTCATAGGTGGCCATATCCACCCGCTTCAGCATCGAGGTGAGACCGTGGTTGAGGGTGGCAGGGTTGTTATCGGTATCCCCCAGGTAGTTTTGGTTAGCATCCACACCGATAAAGAACAGCGGACGGGTATCTCCGCTGCAGATGCTGGCATAATCGGCGGGTTTGGGCACTTCCGCAAAGGGATCTCGAATGAAACTCACCCCGGCGGGCAGCCCTGTAGGATGCTGTTGGGCCAGAGCAGCCCAAAGAGCAGCGAGGTAACATCATCTCCCGCCGTATCCGTGTCGATCAAAAAGCGTTGCACAGCCATACCCAGGCTAAGCCCAAATCAAGGTGTCATCTTAACCCTTGCAGGCAGTCTCAGGGCAGCCATTGAGCCGGTGTATCTTGAGAGGGGATCCGTGTAGGCTTGAGTCGATTGATGTCCTCTTCCATCCGCTCCATTACACCACAACAGATGGCCCAATACCTACAGGATCCCGAGGCCGGCCCTCTGCAATTGATCGATGTGCGGGAACCGGCAGAGCTGGAGCTGGTGAATTTAAATGCCCTGGGCTTTCGCAACTACCCCTTGAGCCAGTACGAGGAATGGAGGGAACGGATCCTCACAGAGCTGGATCCAGATCAGCCAACTTTTGTGCTCTGTCATCATGGCCTCCGCTCTGCTCAGATGAGCCGGTGGCTACAGGCCAACGGGTTCACCCAGGTTTATAACATCAGCGGCGGCATTCATGCCTGGGCCTGTGAGGTGGATCCCTCTTTGCCCACCTATTAAACCTGTTGAAGTTAAACCTGTTGAAGGGAGTTGAGAGGGCGAATAGGCGCCATGTTCCCCATTCTTCATTTGCACGGGGATCCCCAGCAACGAGGCCAACAGTATGGATCCCAGGCGGCCCAACTCATTCGCCACAGCATTGCTAGTTACGCCCGCCAATTTGCCTACCGCTGTGGTCTCACCTGGCAGCAGGCCCAGACCCAAGCAGAGGGATCCCTGCCCTGGCTAGAGCGCCACGTGCCCCACCTGCTGGAAGAAATCCAAGGCATTGCCGCGGGGAGTGGCTTCCGTTTTGCCGAGATTCTGGCCCTCAATTTGCGCACCGAGATTTTATCCAGATCGGTTGTCGGTGGATCCCATCCCGACTGCGCCGCTGCTCTGGAACACAATCTCCAAAACGGGGTGCCCCAGCACCCACCGGATCCTGCTCATGAATTCAAGGGGATTGATCTCATCGATCCAGCCCAAGCCAACCCGGATGGAGGAGAATGCACCACCCTGGCGGCCTTGCCCCAGGTTACCTCCACCCACCACACCTATCTGGCCCAAACCTGGGATTGGCTTGGGGAGCAGCGCAGGGCCTGTGTGCTGTTGTGCGTTCGCTCCGATACCCACCCTGCCTACCTCACCCTGACCGAAGCTGGGATCCTGGCCAAAATTGGCCTCAATCAAGCAGGGTTGGCCGTAGCCCTCAACCTCTTGCGCTCTACCCTAGATGGGCAAACCGAGGGAATGCCGGTGCATCTGCTGTTGCGCTTATTGTTCGAGTGCGAGGAGTGGCAGCAGGCTGTAGAGAGGGTGGGATCCTACCCCTACACCGCCTCCTCTTGTGTCAGCGTTGCCGGTATTACAGGACAGGCGACAGGCCTACAGCCCGCTAAGGCGACCAGCTTTGAAATCAGTCCACGAGGAATTGGCCTGCATCTCCCTCAAGGAGGGATCCTCGCCCACACCAATCATTTCCTGGATCCGGCCTTGCGAGAAGATGAGCTGCCCCCCCATATAGGATCCTCCACAAGGCTAGAACGGGCCTATCATTTGCTTCGCCAGAGCGCTCAAACCGGAACCCTAGAGGCGGTCACTCTTCAAAAAATCCTACAGGACCGGACGAATGCCCCCCACTGCATCTGCCGCTATCCGGATCCCCATCTGCCCGTCTGGGATCGCACCGAAAGCGTAGCGGCTGTGGTGATGGATCTGAACCAACAAATCCTGCATGTGGCCCCCAACATTCCCGATCACGTGGAGTTTGTACCGATTTCCGGGATTTTCTAGGTTTGGAAGATGCAGTAGGATCGAGCTGAAGAGAGAGGAGGGGCAGGCGATCGCGTCCTTGCTGTCGCCACCAGACAGCGGGATGAGGAAAGTCCGGGCTTTCAGAAGAACACACCGCTGGGGAAAGCCCAGTGCGGGTAACCGCGAGGATAGTGCCACAGAAACATACCGCCGATGGCTGGGATCCCAGCACAGGTAAGGGTGCAAAGGTGGGGTAAGAGCCCACCAGCAACGTCGTGAGGCGTTGGCTCGGTAAACCCCGGTGGAAAGCAAGGCCGCAGCCGCAGGACTATGGCTGTTCTTCGCCCCTGTCGGTTGCATCGAGGTCACGGTACCCAAAGTGGGGAAGGGTGCTCTCGATGGTGGTGAGCCGCTAGAGGGTGATGGTAACATCACTCCCAGATAGATGATCGCCAGTGCAACTCTGCACTACAGAACCCGGCTTACAACCTCCTCTCTTTTCTACTTGCACATCTACCTGTTTGCACATCTATTTGCACACAGAGAGAGTTTGTTCCGAGCTCACGGGAGTTCTGCAGGTTGCCGGGATCCCTGTGGTCTGGGGCTATTTATTGGCCGTAGTCAGTGTGTCGTTGGGAGAAGCTGTATCGCATGCCCACCTAGGGCACTTGGAGAGCCTTGTCCAATTGTGGGTGGCTGCGCTACGGCGTAGGTTCTGTCATTCTGGTCACGCCTGCCATCCACAGCTCCACGCAGGCTTGCAGGAGGGAGGGTATCCTGTCGAGTTCAGCGCTTTCTTCTGATTGTTTATCTGCCGGTTTCTCCTCATTCTGCTCCTCGACAGAGGGCTCCGCCCCGTCGGCGTGAACGGTGGGCAACTCGGCGGTTACTGCCAGCATGGCTGCTCCCAAAATCATCACATGCAAAACCCCAACGGCTGCATTAAGGCGATCTGGCTCGACAGATTGCAACTCAGAGTTGGGAAATCGCCGCAAATACTCTGTCAGTTGTTCTTGGGCCTGAGAAAAACCCAGCCGCAAGGCGCGACGATGCTCCTCAGAATAAAGGCCAGCCTCCCCGACCAGGGAGCGCACCAGCTCAGGATTGTCGGCCAAAGCCCGAAAACAGGTGTGGACATAGCGCAGGAGAATGGCTTGCAACCCAGAACCTTGAGAGGGGGCGGGATCCGCCTTCAGGGGCAGATCGGCTATGCCGGAAAAGACCCCCAGCTCCCCAAATACGGCCAGGAGTAACCCTTGCTTGGTGCCGAAGTGCCGAAACAGGGTGACCTCATTCACTCCGGCCAAATCTGCAATTTGACGGGTGGTGGTCTGGGTGATGCCCTGACGAACGAACAGCTCCCGAGCCGCATTCAGCAGCCTTTGCCGAGAAGAAGGACGTGCCATAGTGAGGAGAAAACGTAAACTACCCGGCTCCGACCGCTAAGCGGTACGGAGCGGGCTTTCAGTAGCCCTGAGCCTGCTCTGCCCTACCAGAGAACAAAACAGGCCCGAACCTCTAGGCTGGTTTACGGCAGCCCCCAAGAGCGCAATCACATTCGCACCATTCAAATCCGCATCCCCTTCCCATCCACAGTGCCCACACTTGAACGACTTACCACTGCGGTAGGATTGCGCAGGGTCGGGATGGATGTGTAAACACTTGTGACAGGTCTGCGACGTGTAAGCAGGCGGCACAAGAACCAGAGAAACCCCTGCAACCCTCGCCTTGTATTCCAGAAACTGGCGTAGTTGGTAGAACGCCCAACTGTTGGCCCTGCGCCGCTCGGCTTTGCTGCGTGGCTGTTGATTGACTCTTTTCCGGATCCCTGTCAGGTCTTCCAGGGCGATAGCGCTGTTGGTAGCTTTTGCCCTAGAGACAATAGCTTTGGAGATGCGATGATTGACCCACGTTTTTGCTACGCAACGCTGACGCGACTGAAAGCGTCTCTCCTTGCCAGACAGCCGTTGCAACAGTTCTCTGCATCTGCGCCGCGAACTGCGTGTGCCCTTACTGGCTTTGCGTTGGAGTGCCGCCCTCAGCTTGGAGTAGTGGTCTCGGATTCGGTTCAACTGCTGTCCATTCCAGTTATCACCCTCTGACGTATGGGCAATATCTGTCCTTCCCAAGTCCACCCCCAGCACTCTACCCGTGCGTTGCGGTGGGGATGGCTCCGTTTCCACACAGATTTGAATGGAGTAGGAGCCGTCTTTACGCTTGACCAGAGTGGCAGATTTGGGATTGGAGCCCGCCAGCCGTTCTCTCTGGTAGCGGCCAATCGCCAGCTCAAAGCGCTCCCGACCCTCCACCGTGGTCAGCGACACCGTCCAGTCTTTCTCGCGGAACGAAAAGATACGTGCATCGTAGGTAGCGAAGCCACCCTTGAACGTTTTGACGGGGCGGTTTTTCTGTCGGGCAACTTTACGGGCGCCGGCCAGCCGTCTGCAGACCTGCTGAGCCAAGTTACTGGACAAGCCGAACCGGGCGCGGATTTCGCGGTAGCACAGAGACTGGAGCTTAACGGCGTTGGCGACTTTCTCGGGTGTGTTTTGGTTGACCCAGTTCAAGGCTTGGCCAAAAGCCTCCAAAGTCGCGTCCAATTTGGCGGCTTGCGACTGGGACGCCTTGAGCTTGCAGGAGACGGTCAGGACTTGGGTCATGGTTCTATTGTAACCTCGCATTCCTCCCGGCACTGACCCTACGGGTACAGTGCGGGGCTCCTGCGATTTCTAGCTGAAGAATTGCGGCGGGCTGCAAGTGACGCTTGCATTTACGGTGGAATACCGCTAGGCTTAATGTCAAGCGAGAGGATGTCGGCAGCGTTGCCTCTGCTCCTCTTCTTCCTGTGTAGCCAAGTTCATCACAGCGGAGCACATAGCAAGTCACCGCTGGCTATGGCGGTGTCTTCAGGGGTTTGACTCCGTTTTCACGTTGGGCCGCTGTTATCCGGCGGCCTTAACTTGGGCTTTGTGTTTTGGCTCTTTCCTAGTCAGTCTAGTCTACTTCTTCTTCTGAGGTTTTGTGGGTTCATGACCACTTCTTTTTCTCGCCAATCGCTGAATCATCCCGCTCCGCTCAATCGGCCCGAGCCCCAAGAGTCCTTTCGGTTTGCTTGGGAACATGTGCTCTTCTTTGCCATTTTTCACGTGGTGGCTTTGGTGGGAGGCATTTTCTTCTTCTCCTGGCCCGCTCTGGGAGTAGCCCTATTTCTCCACTGGTGTTTCGGCAGCTTAGGCATCTGCTTGGGGTACCACCGCCTGCTCAGCCATCGTAGTTTCCAGGTGCCCAAGTGGCTGGAATATGTCTTCACGACTCTCGGTGCCCTGGCCGTTCAAGGGGGGCCGATCTTTTGGGTGGGCGGCCATCGTCAGCACCACGCCTTCACCGAAGACGAGGAGAAGGATCCCTATTCTGCTCGTAAGGGCTTTTGGTGGAGCCACATACTCTGGCTGATCTACCACCGCGAAGAATTTTTCAACCCTGAGAAGTATTCTGCCTTTGCGCCCGACTTGGCTCGGGATCCCTTCTACCGCTGGCTGGATAGGTATGCTCTGCTTTTGCAACTGCCGTTGGCTGCAATACTCTACCTGCTGGGGGGCTGGTCATTCGTCGTGTACGGTATCTTCGTGCGGACAGTGCTGCTACTGCATTGCACCTGGTTAATCAACTCGGCCAGCCACTTCTGGGGTTACCGGACTTTCGAGAGCAACGACAATGCCCGTAACCTTTGGTGGGCGGCCATTCTAACCTATGGTGAAGGCTGGCACAACAACCATCATGCCGACCCGAAGTGCGTTAAGGCCGGTTTGCGTTGGTGGGAGATCGACATGACCTACTGGGCCATTTGGCTGTTGGCGAGATTGGGCCTGGCTCGTAAGCTGCACCTGCCTGCCCAAGGCCAAGCTGCTCGCTGAACTGGTTTTTCCCAGACCTTGCAGAGGAATCATCCGGGGATCCCTATCCCTAGGGATCCCTTTTGGGTTGCAGAGAGAGCTAGTCTTCTAAGGGGCTATACTGCCACGCTCCATAGTGGTCAAGAATACGCTTAATTTGTTCTATGTCGGCATCGGGTTCTTGATGAATATGCAATGCCTCTATTTGGCTGTCTTGGTAGCGAAAGGTGGAGTTTTTTTTCCACTCCAGCTCCGTTTTCACCCCTGAAACACAAGCCAAATGGGCAGCCAATTCTCGATAAACCATCAGGGGCATAGAATCGTAGCGAACAGCGTAGCGTTTCAGCTTGGGGACGCTCACGTATGACAACCCAATCAACGTAGCTCAAAATAACTCAAGTATAGTCACTTCAAGTTAGATTAAGACGCTTCCTAACTACTCCGCGGTGTCGCCCAAATGCTCCGCATCACTTCCGCGAGCCCCCCAATCCCTCTCCCTAAGAGAGAGAAGAGCTAGAAAGCACTGCAACGGAACAGTTTCATTCCTCATTGAAATGACTATAACTTCTGGGCAATACAGTCACCAAAACCCCCCCGCTCAACACTCTTTGCTGGACACTTGACCGGCAAAATGGGATGGGACTAAGCAATTTTGTCATCGACCAAAGTGCAGCAGTTTACCTGATCCAGGCAAATCTTTCCCCATTGCAAGGCCCAGCGTACTAAGGCCACCCGATTTGCCGTTCGGGTCTTGCTCAAAATATTGCTGATGTGATTGTCAACAGTGCGCTTGCTGATCTCTAGGCGTTCCGCGATGTCCTGATTGGTCAGTCCTGCTGCAATCAACTCAATGACCTGCAGCTCCCGTTCGGACAACAAGTCTGCGGAATGATAGTCAGTACCCATCCCGAATGCCTGCTTAAGATGAACTGTAAAGATTACCTACCCCAATTCTAGGGGATCACCCCTGAGATGGATAGCCCTGCAGCAGGGAAATCTTGAGCGATTCTCGGCCAGATTCTGGCTGCGGGCCACTGACGCGAGCGTTTTCGGATAGGCTTCACAAGGGATCCAGGTGCTTCCGGGGCAGTTCCACCTGAACCCACAGCCCACCGGTTTGCGGGTGATTGCGCAGTTGGATGGTGCCCCCGTGAACTTCGACAATTTGTCGCACAATTGCCAGCCCTAGGCCGGTTCCGCCTTTGCTGCGGGCCCGCGCAGTGTCGGTGCGGTAAAAGGGCTGGAAGACCAACTCAAATTGATCCTCTGGCAGGCCGGGGCCGTGATCATACACCTCTAGCCGCACCTGGGATCCCTGCTCCGAAAGCACCACATGGATAGGAGAGTCGGGCTTGCCATACTTGACGGCGTTGTCCAAGAGATTGAGGATGAGGCGGTATAGGCGTTGCTCATCTCCCCAGAGGTAAATCTGGGACAATCCGCTCAGGTGCAGTTCCTGGTGGCGGGGTTTGGCCAACGGCTCCAAACTTTGCCAGGCTTCCTGCACCAGACTTGCCAGATCCACCCAACGCCATTGGGAGCGGGATGCGGCTCCCAAATTGAGGGCGCTGAGTTCGAGCAAGTCTTGAACCAAATGGCTCAGGCGCAGAGTTTCATTTAGCAATCGTTCCACCCAGACTGCTTGAGCGGCATCGACCCGGCTTTGTAAAGTTTCGGCCAGCAAGCGAATGGAGGTGAGGGGGGTTTTCAGCTCGTGAGCCACATCCGAAGCCCAGCGATCCCGCTGTTGGGCCAGCATTTTTGCTTCCAGCCGGTCTTCTAAAAAAATGGCCACGTGCGCTTGCGGCAGCAGCAGCCCCCAAGCCCGCAGCGGAATCGGTTTGCCATCCCCACCGGAAGGGTAGAAAATCCATTCGCGACTTTGGACAGGAGCAGCGGTCTCCTGTCGGCGGGTAGCCTCGATGAGCTGATCCAACTCGTAGGAGCGCACCCATTCCAGCAAGAGCTTGATGCCCGGCTGCCATTGGCTGATGCGCAGCAGGCGCTGGGCGGCAGGATTGCACTCCAGCACCACGTTGTTTTCGTCTACCCGCAGATATCCCCAAGGGAGCCGCTGACTCAGGTATTGCCAGTTTTGCAGTTGCTGTTTTTGGTTGGCCCAATCCAGATCTTGTTGGCGAAGATGACGGCTGAGCAAGCTGAGCATCTGTTCCAGGGAGTGGAGGGGCATGGCCAGATGCACCAGGGATCCCAACCGCTGCAATTCGCGTCTGAAACGGCGCCGAGTCTGCCACAGCAGGAGCAACGTGCAAAACAAACCCACTCCCAACCCGATCAAGATCCCGGCTTCCAGTCCCATGTTCCCACCACCTTTGCTGTCATTGTCGCTCAGGGAAGCAAGAGTGGAGGCGAAAGACCGGTTGCCGGCCTCTTATCGACGATGTACGAGGGTGGTACTGGCTTGGTCGGTGGGCACAAGCAAGATCTCGCTGATGTTCACGTGGGGGGGACGGGTTGCCGCAAACACCACCACTTCAGCCACATCCATCGCCGTCAAGGGGGTGAGGCCCTGATACACTGCTGCCGCGCGGGCGCGATCCCCACGGAAGCGCACTTGGCTGAACTCGGTTTCCACCAGGCCCGGCTGAATCTCGGTGACGCGAATGGGGGTGCCCAGTAAATCCAGCTTCAGCCCCTCGGAGATGGCCCGCACGGCGGCCTTAGAAGCGCAATACACAGCGCCACCTGGGTAGGTCTGCCGACCGGCAATGGAGCCGATGTTCACCACATGGCCTCGACCTCGCTCCACCATGCCGGGCAAAACGGCGCGGGTAACATAGAGCAACCCCTTGAGGTTGGTATCGATCATCTCTTCCCAGTCTTGCAAGGCCCCCATGTGGAGCTTGTCCAAGCCACGACTTAAACCTGCATTGTTGACCAAGATGTCGATGTTGTCCCACGGCGAGGGCAAAGATTGAAGCGCCTGCTGCACGGCTGCCCCATCCCGCACATCCAAAGCCAGCAGGTAGGAAGGAGTGCCGTAAGCCTGCTGCAATTCCCCAGCCAGTTCCTGCAGCCGATCCTGACGGCGGGCCACCAGAATCAGGCGGGCTCCAGAACGGGCAAAAAGGGTGGCACAAGCGGCCCCAATGCCGCTACTGGCTCCGGTGATGAGCACGATGGAGTTTTCAAGCATCATTTGCTAATTCAAATGCTGTGATTTCAGTTGGGTTGAGTCGGAGAAAAATGGACAGCCACCTTCAGCTTCCTCGTCAGTTCGAGGCTACAGCCATTCTAGAGTTCGAGCCACTTCCCCAGGGGGGAGCCTGGGATCCAGCAAACGAATCGTTTCTCTGCCGTTCGGTAGCGACCCTACCGCTCCCTGCAAGAGCCTAAAGAGCATGACTCTAGTCAATAATAAGCTCAACTATACTGAAAATAATGTATAATATGTTCAGTACGGATTACTACCAGTTGATCTTTCTGTTT